>PKXT01000103.1 GCA_003133505.1 Acidobacteriota bacterium | reverse complement strand
AATATGGCATTACTCGCGAGGAACAGGATCGTTTCGCCTTTGAAAGCCACCAGAAAGCGGTGCACGCGATGAAAGCCGGATTTTTTGATCCGCAGATTGTGCCGGTGGAGATCCCGCAAAAGAAAGGCGCGCTGGTGGTGATTAGCAAAGACGAATCTCCGCGCGAAGACACCAGCATAGAAGCGCTGGCGAAACTGAAACCGGCGTTCAAGAAAGACGGCACTGTGACGGCGGGGAATGCGCCGGGCACCAACGACGGCGCTGCCGCGGTCATCGTTACCAGCGAGCGCAAAGCCCGCGAGCTGGGCCGCGAACCCATGGCCCGCATTGTGGCGCAAGCGGTCAGCGGCGTCGAACCGAAATGGGTAATGATGGCTCCGGTCGATGCGGTGCGAAAGATTTGGGAAAAGACCGGCTGGAAGAATGAAGATGTGGATCTTTACGAGCTCAATGAAGCCTTCTCAGTGCAGGCGCTTGGGGTAATNNAAGCTGCTGCAAAAAACCGGGTGGGATCGCGATACCGACGTGGACCTTGTGGAATTGAACGAAGCTTTTTCCGTCGCGGCCATCGCCGTCACGCGCACGCTCAAGCTCGATCCCGCTAAGGTCAACGTCAACGGCGGAGCGGTCGCGCTCGGGCATCCCATTGGCGCTTCGGGCGCGCGCATTTTAGTTACACTGCTCTATGAAATGAAACGGCGCTGCTTGCATCGCGGGATTGCTGCGCTTTGCCTTGGCGGGGGCAATGCCGTCGCTCTCGCCGTCGAAATGTAGAGCCGGCCTTGCTCCGCTTTTGAATCGCAACTTCAAGCTGNNAATACCTGCCGCCCTAAAGCGACGGCGCTACAGGAAACTTCCGCTTCATCTCCCCGCCCGATGGCGCTTGCATCAGAAATAGTGCAATTCGAAACTCGCAATTGTGTTGCGATTAGAAACCGCTAGTTTGCACATTCCAGATGGTTTACGGAATCACGACTGTCAGCCATGCAGCGATTAGAACACGCTCTTTTCGTCGTATTTTCCATCCACAAATTTAAGGTTCTTGCCGGCTCCGGGGGGTAGAGACTCATGAATAAAGTCCCGCCGGAGCCGGGTGGCAAACGGGATTGGTGCGATTCCCGCGAGGTTATGTCCCCGCTTCTTGCATCCATCCTTATATTTTCCCGTGCATGCTACATGAAATACAAGACCTCGTGTATGTAAGAAGGCCGGTGCGTGCCCACGGTTCTCAAAAACCTAGATGCCGCAATGATTAACCTGGCAAATCCATTTCGCTTTCGTCTGATCCGTTTTCCATGCGAGGTGTCTTGATATTTGGCGGCATCATAGGGATGAATTGGTGATAGATTCTTAGCGTCGAAAGAGAGATTCCTCGTTGCGGAAAGGCGGCTCTTCGGAATGACGAAATTTGGGCTGAGACGCGACGGCGGTGATGGTGGTAAGGAGGGATGCGATGGCCGGGTTATCGTTTCTGGACCGGGAGAGATCAGTTGCTCACGAGGGGTACAGCCGATGGCTGGTGCCTCCGGCGGCGCTGGCGATACATCTGGCGATTGGGCAGGTGTACGCGTTCAGCGTATTTAAGATTCCGCTCACCCGGCTGATTGGCATCACCCACTCCGCGCCAAACGACTGGATTCNNAGTTTCGCTGGCGATTGTGATCCTGGGGCTTTCGGCGGCGACGTTTGGGAAATGGCTGGAAGGCGCGGGACCGCGCAAGGCGATGTTTGCGTCGGCGGTATGCTTCGCGCTGGGATTTTACATTTCCTATCTCGGTGTGCAGGCCCACCAATTGTGGCTGCTATACGTGGGCTACGGAGTTGTGGGTGGAACGGGACTGGGGCTGGGCTACATCTCGCCAGTTTCGACGCTGATCAAATGGTTTCCCGACCGGCCGGGACTGGCGACGGGCATGGCCATCATGGGCTTTGGTGGTGGCGCGATGATTGGTTCGCCGCTGGCGGTCAAGCTGATGGCTCATTTCCACACGCCGGATAATGTTGGCGTGGGTTCGACGTTCCTCACCATGGGGACGATCTATTTCCTCTTTATGATGTTTGGCGTGTTCACGATTCGCGTGCCGCGGGAAGGCTGGAAGCCGGCCGGATGGACTTCGATGACCCATGCGGGAGCCATGATTACCACCCACGATGTGGAAGTGAATGCCGCGTTTGGCACGCCACAATTCTGGCTGCTGTGGATCGTGCTGTGCATGAACGTGACCGCGGGAATCGGCATCATTGAGCAGGCTTCGCCGATGATTCAGGAATTGTTCAAAGGAACGATTGGGCCGGTAGCGGCGGCCGGGTTCGTCGGACTGTTAAGCATCTTCAACATGGGCGGGCGGTTTTTCTGGTCGTCGGTATCGGACTACATCGGGCGCAAGCCGACCTATGTGATTTTCCTGGCCGCGGGTGCCGTGCTGTACTGGGTGCTTCCCTACACGGGCGGTAATCACTGGAATAGCGTGGGGCTCTTCGTCACCGTTTCGGTGGTGCTGCTTTCCATGTATGGCGGCGGCTTCGCGACGATTCCGGCGTACCTGCGGGATATGTTCGGAGGTTACAACGTGAGCGCGATTCACGGGCGGCTGCTGACCGCGTGGTCCGTGGCCGGAGTGCTGGGGCCGGTGCTGGTGAACTACATGCGCGAGTATGAGCTGCGCCATGGAGTGGACAAAGCGGGCGCCTACCAGGCCGTGCTGCACTTCATGACGTTGTTATTGCTTGTCGGCTTTATGGCCAATTTGCTGGTGCGGCCCGTGGCGCAGAAATATTGGCGGACGGGTTCGGCGACAGAGAAAGCGGCATAGTTTGACCAGGAGGGCGGGAAAATGGCGGCTAATACAAATGGCGAAGGGACAAAATCATCGGGAGTGGCGCTGCTTGTGGCGTGGCTCTTCGTGGGCATCCCGCTGGGATGGGGCGTTTATAATACGGCGCTCAGCTCAATGAAATTGTTTCAGGCTGGGCCAGCACCGGCAATGCCGGCACCCGCGCCGTCTTCACCCAGATAGCGGGAGGCTAAACGGCAAATGTAGATCCCTCGCTTCGGTCGGGATGACCAATGGTGACTGTCTGGGGAAATCTCTCTCTCCATTTCGTAGTCGCTCGAAACATCTATAGCGGTCCCAGAAATTAGAGAGCGGCAAGCGATGAAAAGAGTTTGTGTTTCGTCTTCCTCCATCGCTTCTATTGGGTATGACCCCGGCCTGCAGATACTGGAAGTGGAGTTTGCCGGAGGGGGCGTCTACCAGTATTCGAATGTTCCGCAAGACATCTTCGAGGAATTTCAAAACGCCGATTCAATGGGAAATTATATGAATCACAACATTAAGGACCGCTATCCGTACTCGCGCGTGTTGGAATAAAGGAATCCGCGCCGGTGCCGGTGAAAGCATGAATCGCCAGTCTTACAATCGAATCGCCGGGCAGAGCGTGGAGCGGCTGGCGGCGCTGAGCGATGGTATTTTCGCCATGGCGCTGACGCTGCTGGTGCTGGATCTTCGCCTGCCCCGTGGCGGGAGCAATACACAGAGAGCGCGATATATGGCGGGCGCTGGTGGCGATTTCTCCACAAATCGTGATGTACCTGATGAGTTTTCTGACCCTGGGAATTTTCTGGGTGGGCCAGCAAAGGCAGATGAATCAGTTGCAAAGCTCCGATCGTCACCTGACCTGGATTCACATGGCGGTTTTGTTCGCGGTAACGTTGATGCCGTTTTCGACCAAGCTGCTGGCTGAATTTATTACCTACTGCACTGCTCTATTGGCTTATTGGATCAATATTGTGGTGCTTGGCGTGCTGCTATATGCCAGCTGGGGATACGCTGTGCGCGCGGAGCTTTTGAAAGATGATGCCGGACCCTTGTGGTACGGCAAGCGGGATATGCCTTTGGCGCGCCGCTATGTGTGATCAGCACGCAACGGAGCATCGCATTCATCGTACTGTCGCAACTCAACTACGCTATCGCTCCACGGTTTCGCCGGCAGCGCAGATGATGGCCGGGGCAAGTAGCCCGAGGGAACCACGGGCCGGCTTACTTGGTGGAAAATGCCAAGTTAAGTCCGGTGGTGAAGATGATGTCGTTTTGTTTGGTGCCCGCCGGCGGATTGCTGACGTAAATATCTCCGAAAGCGGTTTGCCAGCCAAACCAGGTGTTGATTTTTGTAATTGTCCCGAAGTTAAACGTTCCGCGATATTGGGATGTTTGGTTTAGATCGGGATAGAAATACAAATTCTGGGTGACGCTGGTGGACTTAAATAACTTGTGGGTAAATTCGTCCCCGATGGATGCATTGGCGAAGTTGTTTGTAATCGTCGTGTAGCTCTCGTGGGTATAGCCGGCGCCAACCAAAAGATCCAGCGTTGTGTTTGGCGCTTTAATCACGTGGTATCCCACGCCGCCGCCGAAAACGGAGCGTAAATTCAGGTCCTGCAGACCATTGCTCATAAAATCCGCTCCGGCAAAACCGAAAAATCTTCCGGCCAAGTCATGATCATAGCGAATGCCACCCTGAGTTGTATTGGCTGTGGTGGAGGGATTCGCGCCAGGCGCGTCATTGGTCGAATAAATTGTGTTTGCGTAGGCCGCAAGCTTATCGTGCTGGGTCTGGCGAGCCGCCGTGAACGCGATCGCCAGATTGCTCGTTTCACTATTTCCCCGTGTCAGGGCAAAGCCCACGTTTGCGCCCAAATCCCAATCTTCCGTAAAGCCGGGATGAAGCATCTTTTCATACGCCGCTTGCGAGGGATTGTCGCGGATGGCGGTGATTTCGCCTATCGGAGCTGTTGCTGGGGGATTACCATACGGGATGACCGTCAGCGTATCGTTCGCCACAGCGACGGATCCGGCGATGGTTTGTCCGCTTTTCAATACAACGTGCAGAGACCCGGCGGATGTGATGGATTGGACGGCATCCAATTTTACAGTCAGCTCTCCCGCGTAATCGGTTTTGAGGACGATAATCTTGCCGTCTGACTTTTCTATGGATCCGGTCAGCCGGTCGCCATTCTTCATCACAATCTGATCCGCCAGAGTGGCGCCCGCCACGATCAGCATAAAAAACGATACCGTAATTATTCGAAGGGTACGCATGGAATTGAGCCTCATGTCTATGGGATGTCGGACAGCCAACGATTCTGCCTAATAAGACGGCAGAATGGCGTTGATAAGTCTGGCGATTTAGCCGGATATTTGCAAAGAGTGGCTCATTTCACTCAGAGGCAAGCCGCGCTAAACCAAGTGGCCAAACTATTCGTCGTTATGCGATTCGGTCGCGGCGGCTGGCTGTGACTGGAGAACCAGCGGAGGCAATCCGTCATCGTGAAGCTGTTTGTTGAATGGAGGTAGATCCGCTGTCTTGAACTCATTCCAGCGGGTCATCACGTCGGCATAATCATGTTGTACTACAGCCAACGCTTTCATCTGTGAGTCGGTGGGCGCGGCGTCGGCGTTATCCACCATTCCGTAAATCCCGGCGAGCTGCGCATTCAGTTGCGGCAGCGTTGGAGCGACGGTCGAGACGGGGGGAGCACTTGGCGAGATAGACGGGGCGTTGGGCTTGCCTCCCACGGTTTGCGGCGCGGGCGGCATGGCAGGGGACATGGCAGAGGGAGCAGGCGCTTCGAGCAGCGGCTTCAGTTTGGATAGAAGGTCTGCCGGGGCTTGTGCAAGGGCGGTGGCCGGAATAGCCGTCGGTGTAAGAGCGGACGGTACTCCAGCTTGACCCTGATTCGCAGACGCATTCGCGCTTGTGGCGCCGTGTCCGGAAAGCTTGTTGAGTTGCTCGCGGAGGGATGTCGCCACG
>PKXT01000193.1 GCA_003133505.1 Acidobacteriota bacterium | reverse complement strand
CAGCTACAATATGATCACCGGGGCGGGAACTTTCCACAATGTTCGTGGAACGTTCATAGTGCAGCGCAGACCGGCGACGGACCTCCTAATAAGTCAGAATCCCATTTCATTTACCGCGCGAGTTATTCAGCGCGTGGATGACAGGACTTACACGCTGCAGGATGCGTTGATTACGGTTTGCGATCCGGACCGCCCGAAATGGACGTTTCACGCGCGAACGGCGCGATTACGGGTCGAAAAAACATTGCAGATGGATGGCGCCACTTTCCGCTTAATTTCCGTCCCGATCATCTACCTACCCTATGCAACAATCCCAGTGGCGCGCCGGGTGCGGCAGTCTGGGTTCCTGATTCCAGATGTGAGCGACAGCTCGGTGAAGGGCGTGGTGATTGGCGATTCGTACTATTGGGCGCCGACCGAATGGATGGATGCCACAGTCGGGGGTGCATATCTAAGCAAGCGCGGATATAGCCAGAATGAATCGTTGCGGATGCGCCCGACGGAAAATTCGCACCTTGATTTTTCATTTTATGGTGTGACGGATTACGGCCTGCCGGGACCGGATGGCACCCGGCTGCCTTCACAGGGCGGGCATGAATTTCATTTGGGAGGGGATGCGTTGCTGGGCGACGGCTGGCGCGGAGTGATGGACCTCAATGAACTCAGCTCGCTCACCTTCAGGCTGGTATTTTCGGAAACGTTCGCGGAAGCGGTGAATTCGGAAGTGCATGACAACGCGTTCCTGACCAATAATTTCCGGGGCTTCAGCGTGAATATCGCCACGCTTGGCTACAAGAATTTCTTTTCCGCCGATCCACAGACTACCGTGACGCTTCGCACCGCGCCCGAAATTCGCGTTGGCTCTGTGGACCAAAGCCCTTGGGCCAAAGTGCCGGTTTATTTCGGATTTGGAGCTTTTGCGGATGGGGTATATCGCGATCAAGAAACCTCGGAGAGGTTTCAAACTCCGCCGTTGGTGCAACGATACGAAGCCGCGCCCAGCGTGACAATCCCGCTGCACCTGGGTTCGTGGCTGGGGATCACGCCGAGTCTGACGGTGCGCTCGACACGCTATGGCGGGCAGTTGGCGGGCGACACTTTTTCCGCAAAGCCCTTTGTGCGAACGACGGAGGAGCTTTCCGTGGACGTGCGGCCGCCAACGGTGGAACGCGTCTGGAACACGGATGGAACGAAGTGGGAACATACCATTGAACCCGAGCTGATTTATCGGGATGTGAACGGGGTGGACGACTTCGAGCGTTTCATACGCTTCGATGAGGACGACACGCTGACTGATACTGAAGAACTTGAATACGATCTGACCCAACGCCTGTTCCGCCGCAAAGGGGAAAACGGTCCGCAGGAGTTGGTTAGCTGGAGACTGGCGCAAAAGTATTATTTCGATCCCACGTTCGGGGGAGCGCTGGTTCCCGGCCAAAGGAATGTATTCGAAACGTTCGAGGAGCTGACACCCTTTGCATTTGCCACCACGCCACGCCGATTTTCGCCAATCATCAGCGACTTGAGTGTGACACCGGGAGGGATCTACGATGCGCAATTTCGCGCCGACTATGATTCGTCGCGGGGGCAATTCACCGCATGGGGAGTCTTGCTGAAGCTGAAGCCTTACAAACAGTCCTTCCTGTCGTTGGCAAATTTTTCCACGATCAATATTCCGTCCTCGTCGGAATTGGCGTTGGAATTACCCCGGCCAGGCCCGCTGCCCATGCCATTATTGCTGCCGCCCCGTTCCAATCAGGTTCGCGCTTTGGTGGGCTATGGCGACATCAACAGGCCGGGATGGAATACGGCCATTGGCTTCAGTTATGACGAGACACAGGACATCTTTCAAAACCAAGTATTCCAGATTTCCTACAACGGGTCGTGTTGCGGAGTGGGCTTTGAATATCGCCGCTTTGCGCTGGGAAATATCCGTCAGGAAAATCAGTTCCGGATCGTGCTGCAGCTTGCCAACATTGGCTCGGCGGGAAACTTGCGACGTCAGGAGAAAGTGTTTTAGTGGGTGGAACCGCAAGCAAGCGCGCCGACGACGAGCTATTTTTTTTGACGCTGGCGGAAGCGGCGCGGCTGCTGAAGGGCCGGAAAATCTCACCCTTGGAATTGACGGAGGCCGTGCTTGGCAGAATCGAGCGGCTCAATCCGCTGCTCAATGCGTATTTGCTGGTGACGGCCGATCAAGCTCNNGAAATTCTGCATGGGGATTATCGCGGTCCGCTGCACGGTATCCCCATTTGCCTGAAGGACAATTTTTATACGCGAGGTGTTATCACTACCGCCGGCTCCCAGGTTCTTCGCAATTTTATTCCACGGGCGAATTCGGACGTAGTGGCTCATTTGCAGGAAGCTGGGGCGGTGATGCTGGGCAAGACCAATCTTCACGAATTTGCGTATGGAGTCACCAGCGTCAATCCACATTACGGATGGGTGCGCAATCCATGGGATGAAACGCGGATTTCGGGGGGTTCGAGCGGGGGCTCAGCTGCGGCTGTTGTTGCGGGGCTGGCTTATGGTTCGGTGGGGACCGATACCGGAGGTTCGATTCGAAATCCAGCGGCGCTGTGCGGGATCGTGGGGCTCAAGCCGACGTACGGACTGGTAAGTTTGAATGGTGTGGTGCCGCTGGCACTCTCCATGGATCATGCCGGGCCGATGGCGCGTACTGTGCGGGATGCGGCGATATTGCTCGATGCCATTGCGAGGGCCGCGGCAACTACAGCGAGTAGCAAGAAGAGTGTGGCGCCCAAGCGCAAGGCTGGCCCCAGGTATGCTGCGTCTCTTGACCGGCCAATCAAAGGGCTTCGATTGGGGTGGCCTGTGCGGTGTTGTTATGCGGGAGCTACCCCTGAGGTGGAGCGCGCGGTGAATGTGGCGGCGCGAGTATTGGAATCGGAGGGCGCGAAGCTGAGAGAGATTTCGCTGGATGGCGTGGAAGCGACCGTCGAAGCGGCTAACATCGTGGCGCGGGCGGAGGCTCTCGCCTACCATGCGCAGGCGGGATATTTTCCAGGGCGGGCCAGCGAGTATGGCAGGGATGTGAAGTCGCATTTGCAGGCGGCTCGCAAGATTTCAGCCCTCGATTATTTGCGAGCGCTGGGGGCGCGTGATGTGTTGCGGGGAATATTCGAGGGTGCGTTCAAGAACGTGGACGGCATCCTCGCCCCTACGCTCCCTGTAACCGCGCCGCTGCGGGATCAAGATGTGGTCCGGTTAGCGAATGGCGAGGAGTCGGTTCGCAGCGTTTTCATCCGCTTTAGCAGGCCGGCAAATTTTGCGGGATTGCCGGCGGTTTCGGTTCCCTGCGGATTTTCAGACGCGGGCCTTCCTATCGGTTTGCAGATTATCGGGCCGGCATGGGAGGATGCGCGCGTCTTACAGATTGCCCATGCTTATGAGCGGGCGTCGGGCTGGCACGAAAAGCATCCCCTCCTGTAGTATTTGTAGCGCATAGAATTGCCGTTCGAAACCGCGAATAGGAAGGCCTGTGATGAAGCGGGTTTAGAACCAATTCGGCGGGGCGAGCGTCTAAGTGGAAGAGTGCGGGCGTCGGACGATGGAGTTCCGGCCATTGAAGCAGGCGTTGTGAGCGTGGTCTGAAAACGGCTGCGGCGCATGCCGAAAGAATTCAGAAAATAAAATGAATGTATCCATATTTGCGGCTTTTATTGCGGGCTTGGTGTCCTTTTTGTCGCCATGCGTGCTGCCTCTGGTGCCTGGCTATATTTCCATGCTCTCAGGCTTGGGCGTGGAGGAATTGCGCGAAGGGCGCGCGCCCCGCGGCCAGTTGCTGCGTTCGTCACTGGCCTTTGTGCTGGGTTTTTCGGTTGTATTCATCACCTTTGGCGCATCGGCGAGCGCGGTGGGCACGTTCCTGCTGCGCAACCGGAGCCTGCTCGCCCCGTTCGCGGGAGCGGTGGTATTGCTCTTTGGCCTGCACTTGATCGGCGTTTTGGGGAAGATTTCCATTCGGGTGGGACTGATTGTAGGGGCCATTCTGGTGGCCGTCAGCGGATTCTTGTTGTTCCGCAACGGCAACGGTTCAACTCTCGTTCCCATGCAGCTGTTTGCGGTCTCACTGATATTTCTGGCTGGGCCGACGCTTTCTCGCTGGTTGAATCGCGACCTGCATTTCCGCAACTTGGGCGGCCAGCCGGGAGCGGCAAGCGGCTTTCTGATGGGGTTCGCGTTTGCGTTTGGATGGACGCCCTGCATCGGCCCAATTCTGGCGGGAGTTCTGGCGCTGGCCGCCACGCGCGAAACCATCTTTCAGGGGATCTGGCTCTTGGCATTATATTCCGCTGGGCTGGCGATTCCTTTTTTGATCACCGCGCTGGCCATGAGCGCCTTTTTGCGCTTCTACCAGCGATTCCGGAAATATATTCACGCCGTGGAAATATTTAGCGGCGTATTGTTGTTGTTTGTCGGAGGGCTGATTTTTTTCAACCGCCTGACCTGGCTATCCGGAAAACTGGGATTTTTGAATCGCTTTGTATGGTAGAAGAGTTCGCAAGGGAGTCCATTTGAGTGCCATGACGAAGAAATTTCCATTTTCGCTTCTGGTAATTGTGCTGGCGCTGGCGTTAGGTGCGGTAACCTGCACCTCCAGGAAGACAAACTCGACCAGCAGCGGCGCAGCCTCGGCGAATGCCGCGCCCGACGTCACGTTCAAGGATTTACAGGGCCACGATGTGCCGGTTTCCAGCCTGAAAGGAAAAGTGGTGCTGGTGAATTTCTGGGCGACTTGGTGCGAGCCGTGCCAGATGGAAATTCCCTGGCTGATTGATTTTCAGCGGAAGTATGGAAGCAAAGGATTCACCATTTTGGGCGTGGCCATGGATGACGATGGCGCGAAAGTGGTGGCGCCTTTTGTTCAGGATAAGCTGTGGGATGTGGATGGTACGAAAATGAAGATGAATTATCCCATCGTGATTGGCACTGATGACGTCGCGCAGAAATTCGGCGGATTGCTGGGGCTGCCCACCAGCGTCTTGGTCTCGCGCGACGGCAAGATGGTCAAGCGCGTGCTGGGGCTAATTACTCCCGCCGAGCTGGACAAGGAAATTCAGGGACAACTGCAATGATGGACGAACAGGAATTCCGGAAGCGCTGCGACTCCGCGCTCGAAGACCTTCGCGACAAGCTCGCGGAGCTTGGCGATACCCATGGTTTTGACGTGGAGGGCGGCAGCGGAAAGCTGGAAATACTTTTCGAGGACGATGACGATACGCGCTTCGTCATCAGCCCCAATACTCCGGTGCGGCAAATTTGGATTTCCGCGCTGACCACCAGTTTCAAGCTGGGCTGGTCGGAAGCGGCGGGCGCATTCGTCCTGGAAAAATCCGGCGAAACGCTGAGCCAGTTGATGGGCCGCATTTTAACCCAGCATCTTGGAACCCCGGTGGTGGTGGAATGAAGCGGCGCGGATTCCGGTTTGCCGGCATTTTTTGCACCCCGCTTTCCGTTACGACGTATTTTTTCGCGGCGTGTCTTTTAACGACCGGTTTTTTGACGCCGCCAGGCGCGCTCATACTCTCCGCAGCCTCATCCCCCGGGCAGGAATCTTCTGCCGCGCGCCCGGGCGCCATCGTAAAGGCGCAAGCCTACGTTTCGCGCGAACCGGTGCCCCAGGGCGGCACGTTTGAAATCGCGGTAGTCGCCGATATTCCCGCCGCCTATCACATGAACGCCCACAAGACTTCCGACGAATATCTGATTCCCACCACGGTCAGCGCGAATTTACCGAAGGGAATTGCGCAGGTGGATATTTCCTATCCGCCCGGGAAGCTGAAGAAGTTCGGCTTTTCGGAGACCCCGTTAAATGTCTATGAAGGCCGCGCTGTAATCCTCATCAAGCTCGCGGCCAGCGCCCAAGCGCCGGTCGGTTCGCTCGATATCCCGCTGACCTTGCGCTACCAGGCTTGCAATGAGACCACCTGCTTTCCTCCCGCCCATTTCCTCGTGACAGCTTCGCTGAAACTCGCCCCCGCCGGAACCGCCTCTCATCTCCTCCACCCCGAGATATTCACGACGCAGAGATAGTAGCCGGTTGGGGCAAATTAGCGGTTTTTTCTAGGATTTGAGCTTACGCATCGGGAAATTCGCGTGCCAATTTGCCGACAGCCGCACTCTTTCCGACTCCCGTCGCGAACGATTTCATCATTTCCTCTGCCTGAAGTGTGCTCGAATAAATAAATCGTTCAGGTAGCGCGAAGGCCGACATATTTGTAAGACTGGGCGAGATCCCTTTTCCGACGGCTAGTTTGAAATCGAGGCCGGGAATGTAGAACCAATATGAGTGACAATCTTGATTTCGCTTTCCCACCGGTGCGTTGAACACCACTGGTGGCGGTTTTTTTTTTTGTACGGCCAGACTGAGATCAGCAATGAAATATGGGGCGGCACGGGCGCTCCGTTCAATAAAAACAGGCGGATTGATTCTTTGCACGGGCCAAGCAAAAGCCTCTCCATTCGCAATCCCGGTGCATTTAGCGCCGGCCACCGATGGGCTGCCGCCCTCCAAAACATACTCAGTCCAAAATAGGAGATCTGGTCCATATCAAGTCCCGGTATTTTGCTTCCCTCATAGGCAACGAAGCTGTCGTAGATCATGGAAGGAGTCGCCTTTTCCAGAGCATCTTGTATCGTGAATCCTTCAGGGCGAGCCATGTTCTTGTGAAACCAGGCTTCGCCATTCTTGTTTAGGCGCTTTTCGCAGTCCGAGCAAAAGACGTAATCACGGATTTGATCCGTTGTGTGTTTGGAGACACCTTGGGACACAGCAATGAGGTTCTGCCCCGTCGCTGCGTCTCGACATAGCTTGTAAATCGAGGCCGGTAGAAAATGACTGTTCACGAGTTCTTTCTGTAGCAAGCAAAGCTTGCATTGACTGACCTGAGTCATTGAAGACTGTCAAAGCTTGGAAAGAGCCGACGGCAAGGTTATTATAATCTGCGATTTAATCTTGGTCTGCCGACAGGGTGCACGTAGAGGGAAGATATTTAGTCGTGCACGCATTGGTCAGTGTGCGGCGAGGGCGGGAATGGCGCGGCGGAGGCGAGCGATGACGCGGTCTTTGCCGAGGACGAGCATGGTTTCAAACAACGGCGGCGCGACGGCGCGGCCGACCAACGCGACACGCGTGGCGTTGATGAGTAAGCCGGCTTTCACGCCAGCGGCGGTGGCAACTCCGCGCAAGGCCTGATCACAAGCGTCGTGATTCCAGTCGGGAAGGGCGGAAAGCGCGTCGGTTAGTTTTTGCAATAAATCGGGGAGCATCGGATCCTTCCAGAATTTCTCGCGCGCGGGGGCATCATATTCAAAATCGTCGCTAAAAAAGCCGCGTCCCCAGGTGGCGAAATCGGGCAGCAGGCGGACGCGAGGGCGCAGCAAGTCCACCACGTGCCTGAACCATTCTCGTTCGCTGCCGTTCCATATCTCGCGCCAGATTCCGGTGCGCCTTAATTCGTTCTCAACCGAAGGCAGCAAATCCTCGACCGAAATTTTCTGCAGATATTGAGTATTAAACCATTCGAGCTTGGCGCGATCGAAAATGGCATTCGTACGGCTGACTCCGGCCAGGGTGAAGCGCGAGATCAGTTCATCGGTGCGCAGAAATTCCGAATCGTCTCCAGGGGACCATCCTAGCAAGGCCAGAAAATTGCGGAAAGGCTCGGGGAGAAAACCTTCCTGCTGATAAGAGCCAACGCTGGTGGCTCCATGGCGCTTGGACATGCGCGTGCGATCCGCACCGAGAATCAGAGGGACGTGCGCGAATATGGGGGGCGCCGCGCCGAGCGCGTTGTAGAGCAAGACCTGTTTGGGCGTGTTGGAGAGGTGATCAGAGCCGCGGATGATGTGTGTAACGCCCATGTCAATGTCGTCAGTCACCGCGCCAAGCTGGTAAGTGGGCAAGCCGCTGGAGCGTAGCAGCACGAAATCTTCAATCTCGGCATTTTGCACGTCGCGCGGACCAAACACGGCGTCTTCGAAATGGGTGGTGCCTTCGTGCGGTGCAGCAAAACGCACGGCGTGAGGGAGACCTTGCGAAGTTTTTTCCGCACGCTCGGCGGCGGTGAGATTTCGGCACGGACACGGCGCGGTGCGATGAGTCTTCGGCTTGTCTTTCGACGGGGCTGCTGGTCGGCCGGAGAGTGCTGCACCTGATTCAGTTGCCGAATCTTCCGCGGATTCTTCCGATTCGCTGTCTGTTGCGGAATCAGCACCCGCATACGCGGCGGCTTGGCAATAGCATGGATAGGCTGCCTCGCTGGCCAGTAATCGTTCGACAGCAGCCTGATACAAAACTAGCCGCTGGGACTGAAAATACGGACCCTCGTCCCAGTCCAATCCCATCCAGCGAAGGCTTTCCAGAATTCCGTCGGTTAGTTCGGGACGATTGCGGGCTACGTCAGTATCTTCAACGCGAAGCAGCAGCGTGCCGCCTNNCAGTTAAAAAGAGCGGTGCGAGCGCCGCCAACGTGAAGATATCCGGTGGGTGATGGCGCAAAGCGAACTCTCGGCTTGGTGGAAGCAGGCATAATGTTTTCCTAGGCATTCGAAAAAAACCGATGGTAGCCGAAGCGTCCACGAAAAGCCAATCGGTGGCTATTGGGCCTTCCGCCGCGCACCGGAGTAAGCGATAAGAACGAATGACCCCACGGGCTATTGACCCGCGGCGTCCCGCTTACTATAGTGCCAGCGGCGATTCTCGGAGGCAGCCCGGCCGCGCGGTTAGCTGATCCTACAAGGTCAATGCCGGGACCCACTCCGCCGGCGCTGCTTTTCGGCGAAGCCATTTCTAGAGGATGACGGCCCTTGGGAATCCTTCGTTGTAGTGTCACCGCATTTCCCAAATCTTCCACATGGTGACCCATCCGGAAGCATTGGAGTACTCCCTGGCTTGCATGTGCGCAATGCTCGCCGGTTTTTTTGTCTACCTCTATTTTGAAAAGCGTAAGTCCTATCTGATTTCGTGGGCGTGGGCCTGGGTGGCGCTCGCCCTGGTGCACATACCGGTCGATCTTCATGGCCCCTTCGGCTCAGAACGCATCTCTGAGGGAGCAATCGCCAACAGCAAAGAATTGCTTTTATTCGTGGCGGCGCTAGTCTTCCTCAAAGCCGCGCGGACATACGCTCATGCGGTCACCCGCCTGCGCTGGCTACTGGCTGCGGTGGTGGTGGCGGCCGTTTGGGTGATGGCATTCCGCAGAGGCTGGGTGGGTGTTCCCTTGCGGCTTGGTGTGCTATTTGTGTTTCTGTTGGTCGCCCGGCAATTCTTTCTGGAAGGCAAAAAACAACAGGTCCTCGCCGAAACATTGATGGCTGTCGTGTTTGGGACTTGGGGCTTGATTGTTTTTGTAGCTTCTTTGCAGTCCCATTTGCGAACGCTACAGAGGGTGGATTTTCACCTTTTGTTGCTGCTTCCGTTAATTGCTATCGCTCTGTTGATGGTCGTAGTCAATTATGAGGAGGAACGCCGGGGTTTGGAAGGAAATATTCTGGCCCTCTCCAATCTAAACGTCACCGCTTCCAGTTTTGCGGATAGTGAAATTCAAAGGATGCTGAGCCAGGCTCTGGACCGCGTTCTCACCATCGGACGCCTTCACAGCGGAATATTATCTTTGCAATATGGCGAAGAGTACGGTTCTCGCATCAACATTTCGTCGGGGCTGACAGGCTCCGTTTCCGAGGCATTTCGGGAGCGGGAACTTGAGGAGTACACGCTGAAATTGGTGGCGCGATTGGGTGGCCTTGTCGTGTTGCGCGATTTATCGCGGCAATCTTCCTGGCAGGCCCTGGACCGCGAGCCGGCCTTCCGCCGCGTACGAAAACTTCTGGTGGATGAGGGATTGAAATCCGCCGTGGGCATTAGCCTGCAATCCAAGGAGCGTGTTTTTGGATTCATGCTTCTGGGTGCGGCCCAGAATCGCCATATGACCCCGCCGGAATTGCGCCTGTTGATGGCCTTGGGGCAGCAGATTGGTTTGGCCATTGAAAACGGCTATTTAATCCAGCAAACCGCCCGCCGAACCGACGAGTTGCACACCTTGAATGAAATTGGCAGAGCCTTGAGCTCCACTTTGGAGGCCGAGAGCATCATTGAGAAAATTTCCACGGGAGTACGCCGTCTCTTTGAAAATTCCCAGTTTTATATCGCTCTCTACGATTCAGCGCGTCAGGAATTGAGTATCGAGCTTGAAATCAGGGACGGAGAGGAGCAGCCCAAGCGCCGCCTGCCCCTGGGGAACCATTTAATTGAGCACATCATTCGCACCAAGCAACCTCTGCTGATTCGCGAGCGCTTCTCCGAGGAATTGGAGCGTCTCCGTGTTATACCTCGCGAAGGAGCCGGCAGCTACTGCGGAATCCCGTTGTTGCTTAACGACCGGGCGCTGGGGGCGATGGCCCTCTTCAGTACCGAGGAAGGAGCCTTCGACGAAGGGCACGTGGAGATGCTTCGTGTGCTCGCCAGTGAAGCCAGCATCGCCCTCGAGAATGCGCGACTCTTCCAGGAACAACAGGTGCGCGCCCGCCAGCTTGCCTTGCTCAACATTATTTCCCGCCAGGCGATATCCACGCTGAATTCGGACGAAATGCTCGATAATATCGCCGCGGCGCTTGAGGAAGGTCTGGCCTATGACCATATCGGCATTGCCCTACTGGAAAGTGGTGAACGCAGGTTGGTTGTGCGGGCGGAAGCCGGTTCCCGCAGAGGAGCATTGGGTCGCGGCAAGCAAATTGGCGAAGGCCTCATTGGCCGGGCGGCGATTTCCGGTGAAGCGGAAGTACTCCGAGGAGATGCCATTGCCACAGGGCAAACGATTTTAACAGGCTCGGTCAGCGCAGCGGCTTTGCCGGTCAGGTTTGCAGACCAACTGCAGGGCGTCCTCTACGTGGAGACAGCCGACACTGCGGAATTTCCCGATGAGCAGTTGCGTCTCCTGCACACGCTGGCCGATCTGCTGGCTATTGCCCTACATAATGCCTATACCTTCCAGCAAGCGCAGGAGCAGGCCATTACCGATGGCCTTACCGGGCTGAAGACCCACCGCTATTTGATGGAGGCCCTGTCCGCTGAATGGAAACGCTCGACGCGCGCTGGACGCCCCTTCTCCCTAGTGATGCTGGATCTCGACGGTTTTAAGCTGGTGAACGATTCGCATGGCCATTTGGAGGGTGATCTGGTTCTCCAGATCGCCGCGCGAATTCTGGAGCAAAACTGCCGCCGTTCCGACATTGTGGCCCGTTACGGCGGAGATGAATTTGTAATTCTCATGCCCGAAACCAGCGCTGAACAAGCCCGCCAGATTGCCAGCAAACTTCGCGGTTGGATTGCAGGCGAGCGCATGTTGCGCAATAAGAACGTCACCGCCAGCTTTGGTATTGCGAGTTTTCCGGTCCACGGACCCAACCCCGAACAACTCATTCAGGCGGCTGATGCAGCCATGTACGTTTCCAAGCGCAGCGGGGGCAACATGGTCTCCGACCTCGAATCCAGTCCAGTGGCCGAACCCGCACACCCCGAAAATACAACCGCTTGCTGACGCTCCTTGTCTTGCGAGCGTGGTAGTGCATACAATCGCGAGCTTGTGGTGTTTTTAACTCAAGCCGCACGTTAACAGCGGGGAGACGAATGGGCCGAAGGATTGCCGCAAAAATCACCGGGGTCGCCACTTATGTGCCGCCACGCGTGGTCACCAATCACGATCTCGAAAAATTAGTGAATACCAGTGATGAATGGATTCTCACCCGCACCGGCATCCGCCAGCGCCACTATGTTGAGCCCGGCGTGGGAGCTTCGCATCTCGGCGCCGAGGCGGCCATGAAGCTGCTTCGCCAACGCAATATTTCCGCCGCCGAAATTGACATGATCATCGTCGCCACAGTCACGCCCGACATGCTTTTTCCCGCCACTGCCTGCCTGATCCAGGATCGCATTGGCGCTTCCAACGCCTGGGGCTTCGATCTTTCCGCAGCCTGTTCCGGATTTCTCTACGCGCTAACCACCGGTGCGCAATTCGTGGGCGCGGGCACTCACCGTAGGGTGCTGGTGATTGGAGCCGATGTAATGAGTTCCATCATTGATTTTCAGGATCGAGCCACCTGCGTCCTGTTTGGCGACGGCGCAGGCGCTGTCCTGCTGGAGCCGGCCGAGAACGAACAGGAAGGCATCCTGGATTTCGTCCACGATATTGACGGCTCGGGTAGTTCCTGGCTTTACATGCCTGGCGGCGGGTCATTGAACCCGCCTTCTCATGAAACGGTGGACAAGCGCATGCATTACGTCCATCAGGAGGGGCAGCAGGTCTTCAAGTACGCGGTGCGTCGCATGTGCGACTTGTCTTCCTTATTGCTGGAGCGGAATCACTTCACCACCGCTGACCTGGCCCTCGTCGTTCCTCATCAGGCCAACCTGCGCATCATTCAAGCCATGCGCGAACGCCTGGGTGTGGATGAATCCAAGGTCATGGTCAATATAGACCACTACGGCAACACCACCGCCGCCACCATCCCTCTGGGCATGAGCGAAGCGGTGGATCAGAAACGCGTCAAAAAAGGCGACCTGGTCATGCTCATCGCCGTCGGCGCCGGCTATACTTCCGGCAGCGTCCTCCTTCGCTGGGCCTTCTGATGTATCAGGACATGCGGGCGACGCCCGCTATACGCTCCTGATGGCTGCTACCCAGAAGACTTATACTTCCGCCCCGACTACCATGAACGTAAACGCGCAGCATTGGTTCGCGTGGGCCGGTTCTCTAGACACCGACGGCTATGACGATTTCGGCACGGGGTGTGACGATCTTTCGGACACCACTCCGAACTATCCCTGCTATACCATGCAAACTGGCGCTCCCTATGACATTTACGGCGGATTCGCCTACGGCCAAGTGATTGACTGGCTGGCGGGCAATAAAATTACCGCTTGCAGCGCGGGAACTGGGTCCCCGGCACCATGTACCGACACGGACAGTTCTATCTGGGCGCTTCCCATCACAGTATCGCCGGGCAGCAGTCCCACAGAATTGGCGGTCTGGGCGTGGGATGACGCGTCTTCCGTTACCTGTCCTGGATCGACCGGATGTCCTTCCCTGTCGAGCTATCACTATTACCAAACGGTAAAATCCAGCACGGTCAATTCGTTGGGAAGCAGCATCACATTCGGCGAAGAACCTATTCTGCTCGAACCGTAAATCACGGGCGTGCGACGCCGCAAATAGGCGTGGCTGCGCCAACACACGCATCACATCGTGACCAGATCGGGCCACCCGGATGCTTTTTCCGGGTGGCCCATTTCATTGCACACGCTGATTCTCGTCATTGGGGGGTAAGTCAGGCAACCAGCCGTACGTCTATTTACTTCCATCCCCGCTTCCCCTAACATGGCGAAGCATATGCCTTTTTGCCTAGCTGCCTTGCCGCTGAAGAGAGCAATCAGCGAACGGCATGAGAGGGGAGCAAAGTGCCACCACGTCCGCCACGCCTGGCTGTGATTGAGCCTAACGGCGCGCGCCGCGAAATCGAGATTTCGCCGCTGCCGTTTCGCATTGGCCGCCAGGCCGATAATGAACTTCCGGTGCGAGATAGCCGCATCAGCCGCCGTCAGGCTCAAATCACTGTTGAGTCTTCTGGCGCATTGGTGCTCGAAGACTTGGGCAGCCGCCACGGCACCTTCATCAACGGTCAGAAAATCCTCCGCCAGGAGCTTCATCCCCAGGACAATATTGACTTCGGCATTCCGAATTCCTTCCGACTTATTTTCATGGGCAAGGAGTCCAAGCTCGACGAACTGATTGAGCGCGCCGGCGTGGCCGAGCCGGATCAAACCGGTTCGCGCGAGCTCTACCACCTGGGATTGATGCTCGACGTTGCTCGTTCCCTCGGTTCCGGCCTCGCATTGGAAGAGGTGCTCGCCACTGTCGTTGACGCGGCCATTCAAGTCACCGGTACGGAGCGCGGTTTACTCTTGCTCACTGGCGAGGACGGTTCGTTGGCCCCTGCTGTTGCCCGAAACGCCCAGCGCGGGACGCTTTCCCCCGACCAGATGCAGGTTTCCTCCAGCGTTCTCAAACGTGTCACTAGCACCCGCCGCGAATTAATCGTCCGCGATACCGAGGATGATCCCCGCATCCAGCAGCAAGCCAGCTTTGCCAAGCTCGAGTTGCATACCGTCGTCGCCATTCCGGTGGATAAGCTGCCCACCATCCAGACCGGTGATGCCACGATTTCCACGCGCCGCAGCGAGTTGCTGGGGGTCTTGTATCTCGACAGCCATCAGCCCTCCAGCGCCTTTTCCGAGATGGACCGCGCCGTCCTCAGTAATCTGGCCCGCGAAGCCGCCACCGTGATTGAAAACGCCCGCTTGTTTTCGGACGCTCGTGCCAAGGCTCGCTTTGATCATGAATTGGAGATTGCCAGCCAGATTCAGCGCCAGCTTTCGCCCACCACTTTTCCCCAGCTTCCCTTTGTGTCGGTTACCGCCTCCACTTTGGCTTGCTTTTCGGTGGGTGGGGATTGTCTTAACGTCGTCGAGCTCGACGGTGGCCGCCTCGGTTTTTTCATTGCAGACGTCTCCGGCAAGGGAATGTCGGCTGCTCTTCTGGCCACCCTCCTGCAAGGAGTGCTCGATACCACCATCGCCATGAATTTGCCGCTCGAGGAGGCCGCACAACGGGTGAACCGTTACCTTTGCAAGCGTAGCAGCGACGAGCGCTACGCCACGCTCTTCTATGGCGTGCTGGCCGTGGATGGCCAATTTGAGTTTGTGAATTGCGGCCACGTCCCCCCGATGATTCGCCGCGCTTCCGGAGCGGTCGAGGACCTCACCGAAGGCAACATGCCCGTCGGCATGTTTGCTGAAGCGGAATTTTCCTGTGCCCGAGCCCGTCTCGAGCCTGGCGATTTTCTGGTCGTCTATACCGATGGAGTTTCTGAAGCTGCCAATACTCAGAGCGAGCTTTATGGGGAAGAGCGCATTCGTGAAGTACTCCGCGAATACACGGGTGAAACAGTGGAAGACCTGGCTGGTTGTATCCAGCAAAGCATCAGCCTATTCATCAACGGCGCCCCCCAGTCCGACGACGTCACCCTTCTTGTCGCCCGCTATCGCGGGTCCGCCTCCGCTTGAATTCAGTGTGCTTACAGCGACTTACATTTTTCAAGTCGCCCTATAGTTACCGCTGCTCGTGAAGATCCATTCAAATCCGAAAGAGGACTTCCTCGCGGTTAAAGAGAACGATGGCGACGGCGATAGCGGCCACGGCATACACGCAAGACGCGCCAAAAATCATCCCGATATATCCCCAGTGATAAATCCCCGAGACCAGTTCCTTGCTCACCAGACTGGTGCTCAAGATCGGGATCAGCGCCGTACGCGCGGTAAGCTCGGTGCCGGGCAGCATGGAAACGACGGCGGGAACCACAATCAGGAAAGTCAGTGGGGTGACGTAGGTTTGAGCTTCCCGATAGCTCTTGGCGAAAAGGGATATGGCCAGCAGCACCGCTGAAAATAGCATGGAAAGTGGCAGGGCCATCAGCAGGACTGCCAGCACGGCGTGGAGTCCAATCTGCAGATGGGGCATCGCGGCGCTTCGCATATCGGTCTCCGATCCGCTGTCGCTCACGTTGAAGAATTTCTGGCCGTAGGTAAATGAAACGCCCATGGACGCCACCGCCAACAGCGCCGACGTCACCGAAGCCGAGAAAACCGTCAGGAATTTACCCAGTACAATATCTGTCCTCGAAACCGGGCTGCTTAGTAATGTTTCCAGCGTCCCGCGTTCTTTCTCGCCGGCGGTAAGGTCCATGGCCGGGTACATTGCTCCGGTGAAGCACAGCAAAATCACAAAGTAGGGGACCATGCCGCCCAGCGTCGCTCCGGCCACTTTTTCCGGTGGCGCCACGTTCTTCTGTTCCACCGTAAATGGCTCCAGAATATTCGCCGGAATCTGATGCGCTTCTAGCCGTCGTTTCACCGTCTTGTCGCGCAGCTTGTCAAAAAACTTTTCCAGCTTATTGGCGGCCAGAGATGAATTGACGTCGCCTTCGAAATAATCAATGTATATTTTCTCGGGCGTGCCGTTTTCCTGCGCGGCATCGAATCCCCGGGGAACTTCCACACTGGCGCGCACTTTCTTGTCGGAAATCTGTGCCACGTAATCCGGCTGTGCGGGCTCAAAATGAAATTCATCGTCGGTTTGAAGCATGGCCAGAAGTCGTGGGGAATCCATTCCGTCCGAAATCATTACGACAGGGATTTCCTTTTGCGCCGTCCCCATGGCTTCGCTGGCCAGATAGCCAATTCCAATCGCCAGCACGGGAAACATCAGGAGGGGAATCACTACCATGGAAACAATTGTCCGCCGGTCACGCAGCAGGTCAGTTACTTCCTTCCGGTATACAACCCCGATATTCCGCACGCTCATACGGTATCGCCTCCCACCACATGGACGAAAATGTCTTCCAGATCGCTGCCCGGATAGCGGCCGCGCAGTTCCGCAAGCGCGCCCTCGGCCAGCAGCCTTCCATTGTGGATAATGCCGATGCGATCGCAGAGTTTTTCCACTTCACTCATCACGTGAGTGGAAAAAATCACGGTCTTGCCGCGGTCGCGGCACTGGCGAATAAAATTAACAATCACCCGCGAGGTCATCACATCCAGACCCAGAGTAGGTTCATCGAAAATCATCACTTCAGGATCGTGGACCAGCGTTCGCGCAATGGAAACCTTCTGCTTCATTCCGGTGGAGAGATCCTCACAGGAGCGCTTCGCGAAATCATGCATTTCCAGGGCCGTGAAGAGCCCGTCCACGGCTTGCTTCAGCCGTTCGCCATCCAGCCCATTCAGGCGTCCAAAATATTCCACCATTTCTCGCGCGGTAAGCCGCCGGTAAAGCGCGGTTGCGGTGGAAAGAAAGCCGACTCTCGCGCGGACCTTTTCGGGATCGTCCACAATGTCGTAGCCCGCTACTCTCGCGGTTCCGGAGGTGGGATAGAGAATTGTGGCCAGCAATCGTAGGGTGGTGGTCTTGCCCGCCCCGTTGGTCCCGAGCAGCCCGTAAATCTGCCCGCTTTCGCACCGGAAGCTGACACCGCGTACTGCCTGGATTTCTGGCATTTTTCGCGTGCCTGAAAAAACCTTGCTCAGCTCTTGCGCTTCAATCATGTCTTGATGGCCGTCGCAGTACGCCTACCGCCGTAACCGTGACTACGCATCAATGCGATAGGAAANNTAGGAAATTTCAAGTTTGGGCGGGCGTCGGTATTGACAGTACTGGGCTTCCAATCCATTGGTCTCCGCGCACGTGCCGACCCGCGGCAAATGACGTTTACTCGCCAATAATCTTCAGGCTGATTTTCTTGGGCCGTAAGCCGTCAAGTTCCACGAAGAGCACCCATTGCCACGGCCCCAGATCCAGCCGCCCTTCACTGAATGGAACGATGACCTGATGATGAAGCAGCAATCCCTGCATGTGAATCCCCGCATTGCTTTCAAACCGGCCTTTATGTTTGTAATCTTCGCCCGCTGGAGCTGTTCGCGACAGCCATTCGTCAATATCTTCGAGCAGCCCCGGCTCTTCATCATTGATGATGATGGCGCTATTCACGTGCAGAGACGTCACGGCAATAATGCCTTCCCGCAAGCCGGTTTTTTCAAGGGCGGCCTTCACCTGTGGCGTGATGTTGACGATTTCGCGCACGGTCTTCGTTTGCAAAGTGAGGGATTCACTGTGTACTGGCATGACCTATTCTCCTGCTTCATTTCCCGGCGCTGTGGGAAATTGGGTGCAATCCTCGGCTGCCGGCGCTCGGGGAAAAGTTAACCCTTATGGCAGGCCGGACAACTCTTTTTATCGTAATCGCCAGCCGGAACGGTAAACATATTGTTGCATTGTATGCACACGCGATGGATCATCGGCCCTTTGGGCGCGGGAACCTGCTCGTGCGCAATTGCGCGTTTCTCGTCCATGGGCGAAATTGTAACACGCTCCAAAGGCTGCTGAAACGGTAGGCTCGACTTAGCATCTAGCCGTGGGACGACCGCATCTGTGCCACTATGAATTAATTCGGCGGACGGATGGTTTAATCCACAGCCCGCTGTTACAATGCCCGCGGTTTGCCTTCTCGGGGCTTATAAATACCGCACAACACAAAATGGCTTGGTCCACAAAGAAAACATGGGGCGGTATTGCGGCTGGCGCCGGAGTGCTCGTAATTGTATTTATCGGCTTGGCGGGGCGCGACCATGTGCCGGATGGCCGGGCCGTTCGTATCGTCCACCAGGACCTTATCGCCTCTATAACCAGTAATGG
>PKXT01000095.1:49057-53133 GCA_003133505.1 Acidobacteriota bacterium | reverse complement strand
CTTCCTTGAGCACGCCGTCGAGTATCATGGCGACGACACGGTCGCGAACCTGGCGGTAAATCGGCTGGCTGTTGTTCCACTCACGATCCATCATGTTTTCCAGATGCCCTCACGAGATAGGCGGGGCGATCGCTTTGATTGACCGCCGCGCCTCCCTGAGTCCGTCGCCATGCAAGGCGTCGGAAACGTTTTACTTAGTGCGCGTCAGGTCGAGTAATCCGCCCATCTGTTTGCCGTCCGCCATCGCGAACTCCCACATTTCGGTGTGATGATCCGAATCAATGAGATTGAAGACAGCGCGCTGCATATGTCCCGGTTGCGAATTCAGGAGATTGGTAGCGTCGACAAAATTGAATGTTATGGTCCTGCCGTCGGGCGAAACAGTTGCGACCATGCGTGGCTGATTTCCCGCGTCACAATAATGGGTCAGCAACAGGCGATCTCCGTCCATATAAAACATGGTTATCGGATCATCGGGTCGTCCACTTCCCGTCATCTCATGAATGAGCGCGTTGCCCATGGAAGTTACCCGAAGCGAGACATGCGTGGGCCTGCCTTCAAAGGTGCCTTCCCAGGAACCCGCCAGGGTCTTCAGTTGATCGAAGGATTTTTGCGGGCCGGACTGGGCGAAAGCAGAGGTGGCCATTAGAACGAATAGAACCGTAAGTGCAATTCGTGATTTCATGTTCAGCATTCTCCTTTTTTCGTTTTTCTGTTTTTTTGTGCAGCTGCGGAAATCTCTCTTTGTGGTCCGGCACCAGCAAAGGCTTGCGAGTGCAACCTTCTTGATCTGAAGAGAGTTTTTCGCATGCTGTTATAGTTAACTATAACACTATATAAAATGCAAGAGTTTTTTTGAAATTTATTTTGCCACCTCTCTAGCGAGAAATTTGGCGGCATGGAGGCCTGACCGAGGGAAGCCTAAAAAGCGGTAATTAACAAGTAGCGTTAGCGCGGCAGGGCTTGCCGCCGCTGGCGCGAGCGGTGGCGATGGCGAGTTCATGGGGGAAGAGGGGGTTTTCGGGGAATTCGCGAACGAGCTGGGCATAAAGATCGCGGGCTTGGGCCGGTTGATTTTCGCGGAGAGAAGCCAAGGCGAGCAAGAGTTGGGCGAAAGGCCTAAGGTAGTGGGCCTGCAGGGTGGCTTTGCGAACCTCTTCCATGCCGCGGGGGCGATCTCCGTGAATGCCGCCCATCCAAAGGAAGGCGCGCTTGTAGGAGGGCATGCAGCCGATAATGTAATCTGCGGCGCCGGTGGCGACATAGGCGTCTCCCGCGCCCGGATCAGCGACCAGCAATTTCCCCGCATTGTCCTGTGCTTCACGAAGGTAATGAAGGCTGGCCAGCGGTTTTTTCTCAATCAACGATTCGTAATCGGATTGCATTCCAGCACAGATGGTAAGGGCCAGCAAGGCCCGGGTGTCGGCGTGATGCAGCACCAACTGCGACGTGGTGATCTGGCGGGCGCGTCCAATCGCGTCGAGGAAGCCCACGCGCAACGCGGGATCCGGGGGATTCTCCACGCCGCCAAGGAGTTTCTTATTGTCGAGAAAAAAGGCGGAGGTCAGTACTTCCTGGCGGTTGAATTCCTCGAAAAGGTAACTGGCGGCTTCGGCTGCGGGACCCATGGGATCGTCGGGATAAAGTTTTTCGAAGGTTTGCACCGTATTTCGGGCGCGCTCAAATTGGGTTTCGTACATTTGTGCGAAGGCGGTATCAAGTTGAGAAGGTGGAGGCGATGCCTCCATTGCGGCTTGAGCGGTCGCAGGNNGCCAGCAGCAACACGCCAGCCAATACTACAGCCGTCACAATGCGGCGCGAACCTTTTGCGCACTCACAATCGCGCTGGGGGTGGAGCGAGAACTTTCCTCTAACGGAAATTGGCAGGGCCAAATATTCCTCCTACAACATGTTTGATGCGCCAAACTTATTTGATGAGTCAATGAGGCGCTTGAGGTCAGCGGAAGTTCCGCCACTGTGCCTATAGGTTATCGAGAAAAAATTGGGTCACGCGCTGGAATAGCTGAATGCGCGCCGGAGGATCGGTGATGCCGTGGCCGCGCCCGGGGTATATGGCGACTTCGGCGTACTTATCCGCGTCAATCAGTTTTTCCTCCAACTCAACAGTATTGGCGAAGTGGACGTTGTCATCGCCCGTGCCGTGGGCAATCAGCAACTTGCCCTGCAGACCGGCAGCATGATTTGCCGGCGAAGAATCCTTATAGCCGGCGGGGTTTTCCTGGGGCGTTCCCATGTAGCGCTCGGTGTAAATTGTGTCGTACTGGCGCCAGTCGGTAACCGGCGCGCCGGCGAATGCGGCTTTGAAAACACCCGGCGCATTAAACATGGCCGTCAAGGTCATGTAGCCGCCGAAACTCCATCCCGTGAAGCCGATGCGGGAGGAATCCACCCAGGGCTGCGATTTCAAGTAGCGTACACCGGCTAGTTGATCCTGCAACTCCACCTGGCCGAAGTGATGGTAAATGGGAGTCTCGAAGGCATGTCCGCGCCCGCTCATGCCGCGATTATCCAACGAAAAGATAATGTAACCTTTCTGGGCCATCATCTGCTTCCATAGGGAAGACGCGCCTTCCCACAAGTCGCGCACGGTCTGCACGCCAGGGCCGCCGTAAATATCCATGATTACAGGGTAGCGCTTGGCGGGATCGAAATTGGGCGGCTTGATGATGGAGCCGTAGAGCGTGGTTCCATCGTCAGCTTTGACGGTAAGAAATTTCACCGGTGAAAGATGGTAATCGGCGAGTTCGGCAACTTTATTTTCGTTGATGACGGCGAGGTGTTTGCCATCAGCGCTGTACAGGTCAATTCGCATAGGCAGCATTGCAGTCGTGTAGCGGTCCACCCAGGCGGTGGCATCAGGCGCGAGCAGGGGGAAATGCGAACCATCCTGGTGGGTTAGCTGTTCGGGCTGGCCGCCAGCAAGGGGGACGCGATACAGGTGCGATTCAATAGGGCTTTTCTGTGAGCTGGTGTAATAGACGTAGCCTGTTTTTTCGTCCACGCCTTGTAGGCCAGTAACCACCCAATCCCCCTTGGTGAGTTGGGAGACAAGTTTGCCGTCGCGAGAATAAAGATAAAGATGGCGGTAACCGCTGCGCTCGCTGGACCAGATAAACCGCTCGCTATTTTTGAGGAAATGAAGATCATCAGCGATGTTAATCCAATAGGGATCCTCTTCGGTGAGCAGGACGGTGGACCGGCCGCTGGCAGCGTCGGCCAGCAGTAAATCGAGATGTTTCTGCGAACGGGTGNNGCTGGATGGCCAACTGGCGGGAATCGGGAGTCCAGTCCACCCGGGCCAGGTACACCTGATCATCGGCGCCGGTATCCATCCATTTGGTTTCACCGCCCCCGATTCCAGCTACGCCAACGCGGACAATCGGATTGGGGTCGCCAGCGTTGGGATAGCGCTCGAATTCAGTGGTGCCGGTATAAGACGTCAGATCCACCAATGGATATTGGTTTACCTTGCTTTCGTCTATTTGCAGATAGGCGATGCGCTGGGAATCAGGCGACCACCAGTAGGCAGTGCCGAGGTTCAATTCCTCGGGATAAACCCAGTCGAGTTCCCCGTGCAGGAGAGCGATGGTGCCGCTGGTTGTGAGCTGTGTTGGGGCGCCTCCCGCGGAAGGAACGACCCAAAGATCATGATTTTCCAGGTAGCTGACGAGTTTGCCGTCGGGCGAAATCTTGGGATCCTGAATTTCGGAAGTGCTTTGAAAGAGGACGCGAGAAACCCTGGTTTGGAGGTCGAGCCAGACGAGCTGATCCTCACCCGCGAAGAGCAATGCCTTGGAATCGGGCGCCCAGAAATAGCCGCTGGGCGGATGCCGGCCGAGGCCGGTCTTTTGCGAGGGGTGTCCCTTGGGAGGTTCCATGAGAGATTCCAGTTTTTCGGCGCTCACCAGGACATGGGTTTGGCCTGTGGCCGCGTCCATCGTCCACAACTCGCGCATGACTTTCCCGGAGTGAAAATCCAGATTGAAATAACTTACAGACTTGCCGTCGGGGGCCCAGGCGAGGCCCGGAGTTGGATGGCCGTTTATTCCGGGCTG
>PKXT01000095.1:0-49049 GCA_003133505.1 Acidobacteriota bacterium | reverse complement strand
GTGAATAGCGCATCTTTCCCCCCAAGGTAACGAATTGGCATTCTACCGCTTATTTCATAGGGAATGTCGCGAGACCAGCCATGTATTACGAGATAACACGTCGTTCAATTACCGAGATCGTAATAGCATTCGCCGGCGCAGGAACGGCAGAGGGTCCGGCCATTCGATTGAACCTCGCGGCGAAAATTAATGCTCTCGCCGCACTGGCCACAGGTCACGCGCGGACCTTTGTAGCCCGGCAAATCCTCGGGCCGGAGAGTGACGCGAACAGCTTGCACGTCGAAGAGTTGATCATCGGGCAAAGTGCGGTAAGCCTGTTGCTGGGCGGCACTGCTTTCGAGGGCGGGGAATAATTCCCGGGCGCGATCTTTAGCAGAATCACGCGCGGCGATGCGAACGGCGCGGCCAGTGGAAATATCCACGAAGGTGGCGGCCATCTTTCCCCAATTCAAAAATTTTAACGCGCGCTTTCCCAGGCGGCAGCCGGTGACCAGCGCGATGGCGTCCGTGGCGCAGCGGTCGATTTCGACGAACGTCACCAGGCGCTTGCGGTCGCGAATGGGATCGTCTATGTNNGCGGAGACCGGCCAGCGCTAAACGCACGCCCAGAATTTGTCCCCCGCAGAGGTGGCCGTGGGCCAACTTGGCCCGCTCCAGATATTCTTCAAGAGGTGAGAGCATGAGGGACGCCTTGCACAGCGGAGCACCAGTAAAATTTCAATTCGCTGGCTCACTTCCACGAAGCGGATCCTTCGTCCGCAAAGGCTGTGCCGAACGAGCTTTTCAGCGCTGCTAAGACGCGGATCGCACCTTGCGCCGGTGTTGCAGGAACGCGCCAATCGTAACGACCAACGCCAGCGCGAGCAGCGAGCCATCGCGTACCAGGCTCAAGGGGCCCAGTCGTTCGCCGGGGCCAAAGCAACCACAATTGATCTCCAAACCTAATGCGTAAGTTCGCACCATCAAACTGAAAAATACCAGCATGACGATGCTGGCGATGGTCGCCACGATGCGAAGCTGCCGGCCAATGAGGAGTAACACTCCTATGGCAAGCTCCAGCCACGGCAATCCCCGGGCCACCAAATTGACGCCCCAAAAGGGAAGCAGGCGGTAGGAGTCAATGGTCATGGCAAAAAGAACGGCCGGCTGCCGCCACGGCATTTTAGTCCATGCGGCGGCCAGAAAAATGACGCCCAAGAGCAGCCGTCCGATCAATACAATCCAGCGCAACGCAGGCGATGGCGCGTGACTGAGAGCGGCTGGATAAGAGGTGGCGCCCATTTAGTGGCTCACGAGATAATCGAAATATTGCTTAAGGACAGGATAGGTAACCGTACCCGCCGTGGTGGTGGTTTTGCCTTTGCAGATCACCTGGAAGGTTGGCGTCGCGGTGACAGGAATCTTTTTGCCGAGATCAGCGTCGCGCTGAATGGCGGGATCCAGCGGACAGGGCGCAAGCACCAGCGGTGCGGTTGCCGCGGCACCGGGCGCGGGGGGTTGGACTTTGCATCCAGCGGGCATGAGCTTATCAATTTTCTTCATGTCCGCGGGGCCAACGGCGGCAGCCACATATTTCTCGAGATCACCGCTTTCCGACCATTCCGCCTGGTTGTCATAAAGCGCGGCTTCCACCTGGGAAAATTTTCCGATGCGAGCCGCGGCATTGGCGTAACGAGCGGCAACCCATGAGTGCGAGTGCATGGGAAGAGGAAAGTCGCGATGTATCAGGTAAACCTTTCCGAGCGCCACGTAGTCCGCAATCAGCGGCTTCAAGGTTTCTTCGTAAAGCGCGCGGCAGGATGGGCACTGGTAATCGCTGAACACTTCCATGGTGATCGGCGCACTTTTTGAACCATACGCCTTGTTCCCTTCGCCAGTCCCAATATCGGTCGAACTGCCACGGGTTGCAGCTCGCGCTTGCGCGCTGGCGGGCGCCGCGTACGGCAAACTCAGCCCGACAGCAAAAAGAATGGCAATCGCAGCGACATGGTGTTTCAACATTCGGTGTCTCCTAAGAAAATCGTGGAAGCATTTTGTCTAGGCAGCGCGACTATTGTAAACCGACTTCCCTTCGGACGCCCAATCCAACGAACGAATCGGATTCTGATAACCCTATCTCCGGCCGATCATGGGCGGCTGACAGCTATCCGGTTGTCTCGCACGTGTGTCTCGAACGTATTGGCCGCCAAGCTCAGCCAGCCGACAAGAGAAGGCCTGAGAAAGCATTGGCAAATGCCGCCTTATTTGCCCAATTAGTTGGAGAGGGCCTACTCCAGGATTTATTCCCAGACGCCTCGCCATAGATATAACTTGACAGAGATACGCTCAACTTTATAGAATCCATTGTGTTAGATTTGGCATCAAACTGGTGTCAGGTTTTCCGGTCCAAAATTTTCTTCATTAATCTTCATCATCATGTATTTGACGCGCCTAACAGCGGAGGGTATGTAACGTGAGCAAAATCATTGGTATAGACTTGGGCACCACAAATTCCGTGGTTGCCGTAATGCAGGGAGGGGAGCCAGTCGTAATTCCTAACCAGGAAGGAACTCGGACGACCCCTTCGGTCGTCGGCATCACCAAGACCGGCGAACGCCTGGTGGGGCAGGTGGCCAAACGCCAAGCCATCACCAACCCCGAAAACACCATTTATTCCATCAAGAGGTTCATGGGCCGTCGCTTTGAGGAAGTAAGCGAAGAGATGCGGATGGTCCCCTATAAAGTGGTCAAGCAGGGAGACCATGTTGCTGTGGTCGCACAAGGCAAGGAATTCAGCCCGCCGGAGATTTCGGCGATGATTCTGCAAAAATTGAAACTGGCGGCGGAGGACTTTCTCGGAGAGAAAGTGACCGAGGCGGTCATCACCGTGCCGGCCTATTTCAATGACAGCCAGCGCCAGGCCACCAAGGACGCTGGCAAAATCGCTGGGCTCGATGTAAAACGCATCATCAACGAGCCGACGGCGGCGGCGCTTGCCTATGGCTTGGACAAGAAGAAAGAGGAAACCATCGCCGTTTACGATTTCGGCGGCGGCACCTTCGACATTTCGATCCTGGAAGTTGGAGAAGGCGTGATCGAAGTTAAGGCCACCAATGGCGACACGCATCTGGGTGGGGACAACATTGACGAACGCATCGTGGATTGGCTGATTGAAGAGTTCAAGCGTGAGGAAGGCCTGGACCTTCGGGGCAAAGGCAACGAGATGGCCCTCCAGCGTTTGCGTGATGCGGGCGAGCGCGCCAAGATCGAGCTTTCCACCACGATGGAAACCGAAATTAATCTGCCGTTTATCACCGCCGATGCCAGCGGCCCGAAGCATCTGGTGAAGAAACTCACCCGCGCGCGGCTTGAATCCATGGTCGAAGAAATCGTGAAGCGCTCGATCGAGCCCTGCAAACTGTGCATGAAGGATGCGGGGGTGGACGCCAGCAAGATCAACGAAGTGGTACTCGTTGGTGGCCAGACGCGCATGCCGATGATTCAGCAACTGGTGAAGGATTTATTCGGCCGGGAAGGGCACAAGGGAGTGAATCCCGACGAAGTTGTGGGAATAGGAGCGGCGATTCAAGGCGGAGTGTTGGGCGGGGAAGTGAAAGACATTCTGCTGCTCGACGTGACGCCGCNNTCCCTACGCGGAAATCGGAAGTATTTTCGACCGCGTCGGACAATCAAACGTCCGTGGAAGTGCATGTGCTGCAGGGCGAGCGCGCGGTAGCCAGCGGAAACCGCACCCTGGGAAAATTCCACTTGATTGGCATCCCATCGGCGCCGCGAGGAATGCCGCAAATTGAAGTGACGTTCGATATTGACGCGAACGGAATTTTGAACGTCTCGGCGAAAGACAAAGCCACCAATAAAGAACAGAAAATCACCATTACCGCCTCGTCGGGGCTTTCCAAGGAGGAGGCGGAGCGGATGCGCAACGAGGCCGAATCACACTCCGCGGAAGACAAAGCCCGGCTCGCGGAAGTGGAAGCGCGCAACCATTGCGATACCGCCGTCTATCAAGCGGAAAAACTGATCAAGGAAAATCGCGAGAAACTCGGCGAGGCAGAAATCAAAGCGGTGGAGGATGCCATTGCCGATTGCCGCAAGGCCATGGACGAGGGCTCTGTAGAGAAGATGAAATCCGGCACGGAGAACTTGAATAAAGCGCTGAATCGCGTGGCGGAGGTTCTCTACAAGGCGGCATCGGCGGGGACGCCAGGCACGGAAGATCCGATTCAACCGGGCGGCGGACCCTCCTCGGGCGATGGCCCAGGACATGATGCGGGTGGGCACCAGCAGGATAAGCCTGCCGATGTGGTGGACGCGGAGTTCGTTGATGTGGACGAATCAAAGCAGCCCAACTAAGGCGGCGCGACCAACGTGACGGAAATGGAAAACCAGAGCAGTGCAAGAGGCCCGGAGTTAAAACGCTCCGGGCCCCCGCAAGTCGTTCAGAAAGTGCGGGACAATTATTATCTGATTCAAATTCCCATCAGCGGTTCTCCGGGGGGCGACTGGCGCCGGCTTTTTTACGAAGCGCAAACTGGTGTGCCCGCGGATTTTCCCACTCGCTCGGTGGAAATTACCGGCACGCTGCTTCGTTTTCGTTCCGACAGCGGAAGCGTTCCCCAAAAGGTTGAGTTGATCGACCGATGGTTGGCCCGCGCGACGCAGAAAGAAGCGGCGCTGGGCATTCGCAATGAAGAGCAGCGCCGGAGACGCGAAGAACAGGAACGCGAAACCGAAGAACTGGCGGCTCTTAATGCGCAGTGGAGAAATCTCTGACGCAGTTCGAAAATGTTTTTAGATTAGCGATTTTTAAAAAACCTGCCGGGAGCGAATAAATGAAGCACACAGACGTGCTGGACGTGGTCAAGCGATTTACGATTTCCAATCCCGGCGTGGCAGTGAAAGCGGTATCACCGACGGAGCGATCGGCAGTCTGCGTGAATGGTGAGGAAAAGGTCGAACATGCCGCGGAACTGATGCCGGTGCTGGAGCCTGAGGAATCGGCGCCCGTGCTCGAGCCGGCGGGCTATGTAGCCACTACGTTCTATTTGGGGAAGTGGGATGAGCAGGACGCCCGCTTCGTCCCGGACAGTGAACCGCTGACCTGGCCGGAATTCTCCGCGCGGGCAGAAGGAAAGCTGGAATAAGATCAGGCCGCAATGGCGACTTCAACCAAACAAGATTACTACGAGTTGCTAGGGGTGGCCCGAGGCGCGCCGGTGAAGGAAATCCGGCAGGCTTACCGGAAGCTCGCGCGCAAGTTCCATCCTGACCTCAATCCCGGAGATAAATCCGCAGAGGAAAAATTCAAGCAGATCTCGGAAGCCTACGAAACCCTCTCCGATATCAAGAAGCGGCAGATGTATGACCAGTTTGGGTTCGATGGGCCGAACACGGGCTTTGGCGGACAGAGCGCGGGGAATCCTGGAACGGGTCCCGGCGGAGTGCAGTTTGATTTTGGCGGATTCGATTTTGGCGCGGGCGGCGGCGCGGGAAACGCGGGCGGCCCAAATTTTCGTGACATCTTCAGCCAGATGTTTCGGGGCGGCGGCAATACCGAGCAGGAAGTTGGACCCGAACCTGGCGCGGACCTGGAATTCGAAATTGAGATTACGTTTGCCGAGTCCATTCATGGAGCGGTAAAAAAGATTCGCTACACCCGCCAGGACGTTTGCAACGATTGCCGCGGGACGGGCCACGTTGCCGGCGGCAATGCGCGAGTTTGCACCGATTGCGGCGGAACCGGGCAGGTGACCAAGACGGCTGGGAAGATGCGCTTCCAGGTTCCGTGCCGGACGTGCGGCGGTTCAGGAAAGCTGCGCACTCTGTGCCGCACGTGTGGCGGGGAAGGAACGGTGGTGCGCTCCGATTCAATGGAGGTGCGCATTCCCGCGGGCATGGGCAATGGCTCGCGGTTTCGCGTGGCTGGAAGGGGCAACGCCGGAATACGCGGCGGTCCGCCGGGCGATCTCTATATTGTCACCCATGTTGCGCCGCATCCATTTTTCGAGAGGCGCGGCGACGATATTTACACTCACGTCCCCATAACCGTTACCGAAGCCGCTCTGGGCGCGAAAATCGAAGTGCCCACCGTGGATGGCCGCTCGCTGGTTCGCATTCCCCCGGGAACGAACAGCGGCAAGAGTTTCCGGCTGCGAGAGAAGGGCGCGCCGTCGGCGCGGCGTTCCAAACAGCGCGGCGATCAATATGTGGAAGTGCAGATTGTCGCGCCGCGGCCAGAAGACGAGAAGGTGCGCGAACTTCTGAAGGAACTGGAGCGCCTGGAGCCGTCCGATCCCCGGCGGGAAATCTTCGAGCAGGCGGTAATCACCTAAGGCCATGGCTCTTCGCGAAAAAAAGAAAGCGCGCGCGGGCTACATGATTAGCGCGGTCGCGACCCTTTACAAAATTCATCCCCAGACTCTGCGGCTCTACGAACGCGCCGGGCTGCTGAAGCCTTCGCGCTCCCAGGGCAATACCCGCCTTTATACCGATGAAGACCTGGAACGGCTGGAAGTGATTCTAAACCTGACCCGCGATCTGGGCGTGAATCTGGCGGGCATCGAAGTGGTCCTCAACATGCGCGACAAGATGAGTGAAATGGAACGGCAGATGGAACAGTTCATGGAATTTGTGCGCGGCGAATTTGCCGCCAGCCTTTCCGGCCGTGGCGCGCGGCCCGCTCGCGGCGCGCTCGTGCGCGTTGCGCCGCCGAAAATCGTCCGCGTCGAAAAGTAATTCAACTGAGCTTGCACCTACTCCATGGTTCCGGGTTGGTGGCTTAGGGGATATTCGTAACTGCCGTCACCATGAACAGTCAACCAGTGCCTATCTGGCGTGAACAGCATCTACTGATCTTCGTCTAGATCCGAAGAAGAGGAAAATGTAAGCACTTCGACTCCTGAGTCAAATCGAATCGAGAGGTCAATTGCTGGATGGAGAAGAACAACTTTTTCGACCGCGCCCAATGCCAGTTCTTTAAGCGCGCCCTCGACCACTGAGCGCTCATCGTATGAGCCAGTGATTATTTCCTTATCTCTTTGAATCCGCCAATTGCACATGTAAAGCCAAAGGTGCCACTCGCCACGGATGCCTGGGCCTTCCAAGTGAGGCTTAGCCTCTCCGAATTCCATAGTAAGAAACAACCTGGGGTGACCGCACGCCTCACAATCTCCGCGATTCGCCTCACTGCATCTTGGAATTCCCCATTTTGGGCTGGCTCGGGTGGAAGGAATATTAGGCTTACCTGTAGAATCATCCCAAGTTCGGTAAATATCATGAGAGTTTCGCTTGATAAAACCACGCTCGACTGCTCTGTATAGCACCCTTGGTTGCAGTAAATATCGGTTTTTGCCTCCTGTCCCAGAACGAGGACGAACTCCTTGCGGGGCAAGAGGATCGCAGCCAGCCAGTTAAGAATGGGATTCGAGGGGTCTGTCTTCTCAAGTGGGGAATGTGACATTCACATGTCGCTTGGGTACGGCCGCCGGCCCGGGTTTGGTTCCGCTTTTCTGTGTGTATGGCGGGCACCGTGCCCGATTCCCCGGGTTATGCCCTCAAAATCCAATCCGGTTCCTTGCACGCGAAAGGACGCGCCTGCGTCAAAATCGGGCTGCCTGAATTTATCAGTTTGCATGGGCGGTGCGCCTATTCAGCCTGATCTGACAGTAGCTTATGTCTGTCTGCCACAGACACCGCCAGTTTGTTTCCGAGCAGGATGAATTGTCCAGCAATTTTTCAACAGGTATGCCGTTTTCCACTGCGCTGTGAGGCGAGCGATTGCTTGCGCAAGGGCGCAGTCACGCCTATTCTTACGGCATGGCGCGCGAAGATTGTCCGCTGTGCGGCGGCTCAGGCTGGAAAGTAGTGGAAGGCGGTGGCGCAATTGTGCCAAACAGCGGGGATATGCCGCCGACGAAAGTGACTGTTCCCGCGGAAGCGGCAGCCGAAGCAGAATCTTCAGGCGCTAAAGCGTTTGCATACGAATCGGAGCGCGGCGGCGCGGCCGGCGCGCCGAAAGTGGCCGTCCGCTGCGAATGCGGTGAAACAGACCGGGCGACGCGACTGCTGGATCGGGCCCGCATTCCGGACCGTTATCGCCACTGCGATTTCGATAATTTCGAAACGGACAACGACTACGACGCGAGTTCGCCCACCGAGGTCGCGAGCTGGCACCGCAGTCTGCAACAGGGCAAGCTGCTGGTACAGTCCTTGGCGCGAGATTTTCCGGTAGGGATTGAGCACGGATTATTGTTGATGGGGCCGTGCGGGGCGGGCAAAACTCATCTTGCAGTGGCCGCTCTAAAAACAATCGTGGCGCGCGGACACGCCGGGCTTTTTTACGATTACCGCGAGTTGCTCAAGGAAATTCAGGATAGCTACAACGCGGAAAGCCAGGCGACGGAGATGGGCGTGCTCGAGCCGGTGCTGCGCGCGGAGGTTTTGCTGCTCGACGATTTGGGCGCGAGCAAGCCTTCGCTGTGGGCGCTCGAAACCGTGGGACACATTTTGAACGCCCGCTACAACGCCAACCGGGTGACGCTGCTGACCACAAATTTCGATGATGCTCCCGCGCCCGAGCGCGATGGCTGGGCCGCGCGTTCCAAGGCGGTGACCGAGGATTCGCTGTCAGATCGTGTGGGCACGCGCATCCGTTCGCGGCTGTATGAAATGTGCCGGACAATTGAGGTTCGCGCGCCCGATTACCGCCGCGAAATACGCCATGCGGGGCGCTTGCACGCGTAAATCGTGGGCAAACGCCCAGGCAATTTGGAATTGTCTCCAAAGTGTAAAACTTAACCCCGCAATCCAGCCGTTTGATTGACAAGGCGTAACGCTGGCGCGTATTATCCAAACAAGATAGCGACGATTCGCTGTCGCGTCCCTTCTTGCTTTTTCCCCTCTGTCCATGTGCGAGGTGGAACCGTCGGTGAGCGGGGTACGGTACCGCAGGGGAGGCCTGCATGTCTTGGGAAAACGACAACAACGTTCTTCTAACTTCGGCTGAAGCATCAGCCGATCAAGCAACTTCTAATGTGACTTCAAGTGACGCGTCTGAGCAAGCTGCCGCGCAACCGTCTGATGGCGGATCCGAGGCAGAGCTGCACGGCGGCGATTCACACTCCGCACCATCCGGTGCTGATAATTCGCATTCGCAGGCGTCCGAGACCGGGTCGTCTCATTCGGATGGCGATCATTCCGTGTCATCGGGAGATAAACAGGCAGCTCCCGCACCTGTCGCGGAGCATCGGCCCGATGAAGCAGCTAAGCCCTCCACGCATGGTGGCCATTCGTCGGATGGCGGTTCGGCGTCTGATGCTGTTCCAGCGCAAAGCGCGAGCGAAACTCCCACCAGGGCGGAGTCGAAAGATGACTCCTCGCCTCAGGCTGATGGGGCTACGTCGGCCGTTGACGCGGAGCCTGTCGCAACGGAGAACGCGAAGACTTCTGGAAAGTCTGTAGAACCATCTGGTAGCGAATCGTCTAGTTCCGCGGTGGGGCAGGCCACGGGACAGTCCGCCGCCAAGTCGGGACGAGAATCTCGTGGAAGTGGAAAAGGTTCACCCAATTCGCGGCGTGAATCCCGAGGCAAGAAATCCCCGGTTGCGCCGTCCAGGCCTGTTTCATCCGACGATTCGTCGGGCGATGAATCCATGGAGCACATGGATGAATTGATGGCGCAATATGCATCGCCCGCGCGGCCAGCGGGAGATGGCGAAGCAGTGCAAGGCAAAGTTGTGGCCATCACTGAAGCGGGCGTAGTGGTGGATATTGGCGGCAAGCTGGAAGGGCTAATTCCCGCGCAGGAGATGATGGAGCTCGGCACAGCGCTGCCGTTTGATCCGGGCCAGACGATTGAAGTTGAACGCACCACTGAACAGAAAGATGGCTACACCGTGCTGTCGTATATCCGCGTGTATCGCCGCCAGCTGTGGGATCGAATCAAGCAAGCCTTCCGCGAGCACACGCCCATGACCGGCAAAGTGGTCGAACAGATCAAGGGCGGCCTGGTGGTGGATATCGGCGTGCGCGCATTTCTTCCCGCATCGCAGATTGATATCCGCCCAACGGTTGAACTGGATGGCTGGAAAGATAAAGACATCACCGTACGGGTGCTGAAGCTGAATCCCAAGCGGGGCAACGTGGTGATCAGCCGGCGCGTGCTGCTGGAAGAAGAACAGAAAGCTACCCGCGCGGCATTGGCGGAGAATTTGCACGAAGGCGATGTAGTGCGCGGCACGGTAAAAAACATTACCGACTACGGGGTCTTTGTTGACCTCGGCGGTTTGGACGGACTGCTGCACGTGAGCGACCTGACGTGGGGGAGAATCACCAATCCTTCAGAGATCGTAAAGTCGGGCGACGAACTGGAAGTTAAGATTTTGAAGTTTGACCGCGAACGCATGCGGCTTTCGCTGGGCCGCAAGCAGTTGACGCCGGATCCATGGGCCACTGTCCCGGAACGTTATCCGGTGGGGGCGCGCGTGCATGGGCAGATCGTCGGCCTGACCGATTACGGCGCCTTTGTGCAAGTGGAACCGGGCCTTGAGGGACTGGTCCACGTCAGCGAAATGTCGTGGTCGCGGCGAATGAAACACCCGTCAAAAATGGTGGCGGAAGGCGACGAAGTGGAAGTTGTCGTCCTGGAGTTAAAGCCGGAAGAGCGGCGTATTTCGCTGGGGCTGAAGCAGACGCTGCCTGACCCGTGGGATGCGGTTGCTGATCGTTATATGCCCGGTACAACGGTCACCGGACGTGTGCGTAACGTCACCGATTTTGGGGCGTTTGTGGAAGTGGAGGATGGGGTCGAAGGGCTGATTCACGTTGGGGACATGAGTTGGACGGAGCGGGTGCAGCATCCCAGCGAAAAATTCAAAAAGGGCGATAGCGTAGAAGCTAAAGTATTGAAAGTTGATCCGGAGCACCGGCGCCTTTCCCTGGGCGTGAAGCAACTGCATGATCCGGTTGGAGAATGGCTGCAGCACCACACCGTAGGCGAGATCGTGCATGGAAAGGTGAGCCGGTTGACGACTTTTGGCGCGTTCGTGGAACTGGCCGAGGGAGTGGAGGGGCTTTGCCACATCTCGGAAATTGAAGAGCGGCGGCCGAAGGGTGACAGGGGCGACCGTGGAGATCGCAGCGAACAGAATAAACAGCCACGTGATGCGAATCACATTGGTCCGGTATCAACCGGCCAGGAATATGATTTCAAGGTAATTAAGCTTGAGCCGTCACAAAGGAAAATCAGCCTGAGCTATCGCGCCGCTCACCGGCAGGCCGAGCAAAGAGAATTGGATTCATTCCGGTCGTCGTCGAAAACGTCATCCTCGGCAACCATCGGCGACGCGATCATGGCTAAGCGGCGGCTTTCCTAAATAGGAACACGGCGGAAGGAATGGCCGTGCGCCTTCCTGCGCGGCAGGTATGCTTTTCACGTTTATCTGTTACCATTCGGGTGATTTAATAGTACACCCTAGGCGTGAGGGGACGGTCGAGTTCCCATACCCCTTTTTTGCGGGGCGCGCAATTGAGCGAGGAGGTGGCTTCTTCAATGGAGATCGCCGCCGGAAAGACTGAAGCAAAACCGCATACGCTGACCAAAGCTGATCTGGTGGAAAGGGTTATCCAGGTCACCGAGCTTCCTCGCAAGGATTCGGAGGCGGCCGTGGAAATCGTTTTCGAAAGCATTACCCAGGCGCTGCAAAAGAGCGAAAAAATTGAAATCCGCGGCTTTGGCAGTTTTCGCACGCGAGACCGCCGGGGACGCATTGGACGCAATCCCAAGACCGGTGAACGCGTGGAAGTTCCTCCCAAGAAAATCCCTCACTTTAAACCCAGCAAGGAATTGAAAGACTTCATCAACGAAGACCGTTCGACCGCCGGTACGGCAGCCGCTGCCGCGCGGGATTAAATCCGTCAATGGACGTTCTCTGGTCCCCGTGGCGGCAAAATTATATGGCCACCGCCGGACAGGAAGCCGCTTGCATTTTTTGCGCGGCGCTCGAGGCCAGGGATGACGTCAGCATGGGTATTGTGCTGCGGGGAGAAACTTCGTTTGTCATACTTAACAAGTATCCCTATACCACCGGCCACGTGATGATCGTTCCCTATGTGCACGGCGCCGAACTGGCCAGTTGCGATGGCGAAATGCTCGCGGAAATTATGAGGCTGGCCCAGCGAATGCAGACGGCGCTGGCTGAGGTTTATCATCCGCAGGGATATAACCTGGGAATGAATTTGGGCCGGGCGGCGGGCGCGGGAGTTGTCGGTCACCTTCACATGCACTTACTGCCGCGCTGGACGGGAGACGCCAATTTCATGACCACCGTAGGCGAAACGAGAGTGAATCCAGAAGATCTTTCAGCCACATACGGAAAATTGAGTAAGTCTCTCGCGAGGTAGGCTGCTAATAAATAATATGTAAGCGGTGGATGGTACGCATCCGCCAGACGGAGAGTACAAGCGTGAACCTGGAACTGACCGAAGAACAGAAGTTGCTGCAGCAGACGGTCCGCGAATTCGCTAATTCCGAGGTCAAGCCGCTGGCTCGCGAGAACGATGAGACTGGCCGGTTCCCGCGTGAGACCTTTCGCAAAGCCGCCGAGATTGGCCTGACGGGCGTTGCCGTTCCGGAAGAGGAAGGTGGAGCTGGCTTTGATCACGTAGCCTACAGCATTGTGATTGAGGAGATTTCCCGCGTTTGCGCTTCCACCGGTGTGATACTCTCCGTGCAAAATTCACTTTTTTGCGATCCCATTCACCGCTTTGGCACGGAAGAGCAGAAAAAAAAGTTTTTGATTCCCTTTGCTAGCGGCGAAAAAATCGGCTGCTATGCCCTAACTGAACCGCAGGCCGGCTCCAATGCGGCTGCGCTAAGAACGGTGGCGGTGCGTCGCGGCAATAACTATGTAGTCAATGGGACCAAAGCTTGGATAACCAATGGCGGCGCGGCGGATGCCGCAATCGTTTACGTGAATACGCAGCCGGAAAAAGGTGAAAAGGGAATTACCGCGCTGGTCATCGAAAGAAATACACCCGGATACAAAGTTGGAAAAGAAGAAAAAAAACTGGGTATTAACGCGACCGCCTGTACCGAACTTTCATTCACGGATTGTGAAGTGCCAGTGGAAAATCGAATTGGCGCGGAAGGCGAAGGGTATAAGGTGGCACTCTCCACTCTTGATGGAGGGAGAATCGGCATTGCCTCGCAGGCTGTGGGAATCGCCCAGGGCGCGTTTGACGCCTCGCTGGCATATGCAAAGGAACGCCAGGCCTTCGGCCATCCCATCGCCGATTTTCAGGCCATACAATTTATGCTGGCCGACATGGCCACGGAGATTGATGCCGCCCGTTTGCTGGCGCGGAAAGCGGCGTGGAAGCAGGATTCCGGCGGGCGATTTTCGATGGAGGCCTCCATTGCCAAACTTTTCGCCAGCGAGATGGCCACGCGCGCGACGCACAAAGCCATACAAATCCACGGGGGCAATGGCTACAGCCGCGAATATCCCGTGGAACGCAACTACCGCGATGCCCGCATTACGGAGATTTATGAAGGCACCAGTGAGATTCAGCGCCTGGTGATTTCCGCGTGGGTGCTAAAACAATATTAAGCGACGTCCTTCGGAATCAGTAAACGATGCTGGCGCTAGATCAAAATCTGGCGTTTGACCCGGCTCACGATGATGATTTTTTCGCTGCCGTTCCAGCGCGATCCGGCGTTCTAGAGATCGGGCTTCATCCATCCGGCGCCGCTGTTTCCCCCGAACCATATCTGTTACGCACTCTGGACCTGCGCCGCACAGCGGAGAGGCTGCTGCGGCCTCCGCAAACTGATTCCAAGCGCCTTAATTTGCGAATGCTGGCGGCGGGATGCCGCTTTCGCGTTACCGGTTCTCGCCTCGAACAAGTGCTTACCCATTACGAGAATTCCCGCCGTCTTTTCCCCCAACGTTATCGCCAGATGCTGCGGCTGCGCACTCCGGCATTGCTGAAAGTGAATCTGCCCAATGCTTATCCCCGGTGTTACGTAACGCGAAGAATCTCCGCCAATGGTGGCTTTTACCTGGGACCTTTCGCCACCCGCAAATCGGCTGAAGAGCTCGGCAACCGCGTCCTGGATGTATTAAGAGTGCGCCGGTGCCAGATACGCATCCGGCGTGATCCGGAATTTCCGGGGTGCATTTATTCGGAAATGAAGATGTGCCTGGCGCCCTGCTTCGCGGGTTGCACGGCGGAGGCCTACGATGAAGAGGCCGCGCGCCTCGTGGAATCGTTGGCGACCCGAGGATTGTCGCTTTCACGATCGCTTGAAATGGAGCGTGACGCCGCGAGCGATGCGACCGAATTTGAGAAGGCCGCTACTCTGCAGAAAAAACTGGAAAAAGTTAACGATGCCTTTCGCGGTTTTCCCGAGATTGCGCGACGGGTGGAGGAGTTGGATGCGGTGATTTTACAGCGAGGAATTGCCGACGGTTCGATTGCGTTGTTTCCCGTGCGAGAGGGCGTATTTCAGGATCCGATCTTTATGGACTTCAGCGAAGTTGGCAAGAAACCTCATTCGGCCGAAGAAACCCTGCGGGCGGCGCTGGAGAAGCCGCGCGTCGAGTCAAACATTGACGCCCCACCGTCCGGGAAGGCCGCCGTTGCNNGTTGCACCGGTCATCCCGCCGCAAGATGAGCAAGATGCTGGCTCGAAGGAATTGGTGCCTGTTGAAGAATTAGGCGCCGGCGCTGCCGATACGATCCAAACGAACTACCGGCAGAGATTCGCGCTGCAATCCGCGCATCCCGATTTGGGCGAGAATTTAGCGCTGTTTGCGCGGTGGTTTTATTCCAATCCGCGCGAGGGCGAGATCTTATTTCGCGATGAGGATTGGCCCTACCGCCGCATCTTGCGCGCCTGTTCCAGGCTGTTGCGGCCCGACGGTAAGCAATCACCGCTACCCCCTACCATTGCGGGGCCGTCAGCATAAAATTGCGGTTTGGTTGTCTCATTGAGGTCGGTTTTCTCCTGAGGTGTGCCATGAGTCGGAAAATCTGCCGCGGGACCTTACAATAGCTGGAGGATGAGCGCACCGGCCCAACCGACGGCGGAAGCCCCGCATTCGCACCTTCCCGAAGCCCTCCGCGCGCTACGCCACAGGAACTTTCAGTTTTTTTTCAGCGGACAATTGATTTCGCTGGTCGGTACCTGGATGCAAACCATCGCCGAGGCGTGGCTGGTTTACCGAATTACCGGATCGCCATGGCTGCTGGGGATGGTGCGGTTCATGGCGCAGATTCCAGTGTTCCTGTTGGGCACGCTGGGGGGAATGGTGGCTGACCGCTACAATCGCCATAGCATTATTGTCGCGACGCAGAGCATTTCGATGGTGCTGGCGCTAATTCTGGCGTTTTTGACCCTTACCGGACGCGTGCATGTGTGGCACGTGATGGTGCTCGCGACCATGCTGGGCGTGGTAAATGCGTTTGACCTGCCCGCTCGGCAGGCGTTCCTGATTGAAATGGTTGGCAAGGGCGACTTGATGAATGCGATCGCCCTGAATTCCACCATCTTCAATGGCGCCCGAGTTGTCGGCCCGGCGATTGCGGGGATTCTGGTGGCGTGGATTGGCGAAGGCTGGTGCTTTTTCGCCAACGGTATCAGTTTCATCGCGGTTATCACCGGCCTGTTGCTCATGAAGTTGCCTGCATTTCAGAAAGCCAGGAATCCGCAGCCGTTTATTGAAAATCTCATGGAGGGAATTCGCTTCGTGCGAACCACTACTCCGATTCGCGCACTGTTGCTGCTGATTGGGCTGGTGAGCCTGGTGGCCGTCCCGTACACGGTACTTATGCCGATTTTTGCTGATCGCATCCTTCACGGAGGTGCGCGCGGGCTGGGTATTTTGATGGGAGCTTCGGGCGTGGGAGCGGTTTTGGGCGCTCTAACGCTGGCCGCCAAGAAAGGACTGAAAGGACTGAGCCGCTGGATTCCTATTGCCTCGGCGGGATTTGGGGTGTGTCTGATTTTGTTTTCGCTTTCACGAATTTTCTGGCTTTCGGTGGCCTTGCTGGTACCCATGGGATACGGGCTGATGCTGCAACTATCTTCAACCAACACGCTGATTCAGGCCATGGTGCCAGACCGTTTGCGCGGGCGGACAATGGCGGTGTACGCGATGATGTTCATGGGCATNNCGGCTCGCTGCTCGCTGGGGCGCTGGCTTCGCATATCGGCGCGCCGCTTACTGTGGCACTCGGCGGCGTCATGGCTATCATTGGCGCGGGGTTTTTTGCGAAGTACGTTCCGCAGATTCGCGAGCAGGCTCGAGTCCTAATTCATACTCAAGGGCTGCTTGGCCCGGAACCAGTGGTTGGAATCTCACCCCGAAACGCCTCCTAACCTCAGGCGGAACCGCTTACCCTTGGTCAACTTGGGACTCCCTCCAAGGGGGACTTCGACCGGTCAGGCAAAGTATCTGTGTTGTTAGCTTTGCCGCTGAATCGCAGGGGACTGAAAGCGGAGAGGTCGAGCGATGGTTTCTTGTGCAGGACTAGTTCACCAATTACACGCGCGGTAATCGGAGCAAGCAGGATCCCGTTGCGGTAGTGTCCCGTCGCAAAAATCAGCCCGTTGATTTCGCAGCCTCCTAAAATCGGCAAATGGTCGGGAGTATCCGGGCGAAGGCCCGACCATGTGTCTCTCACTTGGGCGGACGCCAAATTCGACGCCAGTTCAATGGCTGCCTCGAGGATTTGCTGCAATCCTTCAGTGGTCACTTCCTTTGCAAAACCCGTGTGCTCCAGCGTACTTCCCGCGACCACGAGGCCATCCGATCGCGGAACGACATAGCCTCGTTCCGAGCGCAATGTGTAACTGATGGCGGGGGCCGGATGCCGTAGTGCCATCATTTGCCCGCGTACAGGACTAGTTGGAGCATACCCCTGCAAACCGGGTATCAGTGATGANNCAACCCGCCGCGATGATCACAATTTCAGCGGCAATGTCGCCGGTTTCCGTTTCCACTCCAGCAACGCAGCCCCGTCTCTGGCGCACACGTTGTACCGCGCATCCAGGAAAAATATCCGCTCTCTGATTTCGGCACGCCGCCAGCATCGCTTGCATCAGATCCCGAGGCGTCACGACGGCTTCGGTGGGAAGAACCGCCGCAGCCTCAATCCCAGCGGAGAGGGCGGGCGCAAATTGTCGGAACTTTTCGATTGATACTGTCTCCGCCTCCAATCCAANNTGGCCGCGCTGGCCTTGGATAGCGGCGCCAACGGGGGGAAATCGACCAAATCGGCCGCTGGGGAAAGCATTCCCGCTGCCGCCCAAGATGCCTCGCGCCCGGGGTCTTGGCGATCCAGGATTGCGACGCGGAGGCCCCGGGCCGCCAATTCCAGCGCGATGGATGCGCCAATTAGTCCGCCCCCGGCGATTACCGCGTCGTAAGTCTTCATGATTTTTATGTTAGCAGGGATCTGTATTCATAAGCGGTCGAACGGAGCGCGGCCGGGATTTACGGCACAACAATGGCACACGGAATGAATTTTTACTTCGCCGCGGGTATCCTGCCACGACGTCACGGCACTCGTCCGGGGAGGTCAACAGGCCATCAATTGGAAACCAAATGATTAAAATGACCGAACCAGGTCTTCCAGGAGCACGTGGGCCTTATCCGCCAAATTACCAGCTAGTGTCCAATCGGATGCCTTGGCCGCATCGCTGGCCTGGCTCAGGAATGACCGAATCTTCTCGGCGGTGTCGCGCTGCCCAGAGCTAAGTTTATGTCCTTGTATCTTGGTCATCTCTTGTTGCGTCTCGGCCATTTCCTCCATCGCTTTCCTTTCAATCTCAGCCTGTTGGGCCGGGGGCACTTGCGCGGAAATTTGCGGAGAAGGAACTGGCGTGACAGTTGGTATCGTTGTTGCATCGGGAGAAGCCGTGACCGGGGGAGAGGTCTTTTTCCGGACATGCTTCTTTTTAGGAGGAGCCGGAGGCGGGGCGGCGTCTGGAAAAATCGGCTTGTTGTTGGCAGTGGTCGCGGGTTTTATGTCGGGTGGAACTGGCTTCGGAGATGAACTTTCCGGCGTGGATGGCACGATCACCACCGGCGGGACTGCCGCTTGCCTGCGCTGGCAGCCGGTACCGGCGGAAATCAACGCAACCGCCCCCAGCAGCAATCCGATGACTGTTTCTCTTTCGCGATGGTATAAGCAAAAATTCATGCGTCAGCCTTGGGGTCGAAATACGTCGATACTGCGTGCTGTGGCCATTGCAGCTGCGGGATGTTTGCGTCTTTCCACCGTGCGCGCGATGGGCAGGCGGATGGTGAAGCGGGTCCCTCGACCCGGTTCCGATTCGAAGTCTATGGACCCGCCGTGGATCTGGACAAAATGGAGCGTATTCGCCAGGCCCACTCCATTTCCATCGGGCCGGGTGGTGAAGTAGAGTTGAAAAATTCGCTTTCGGTGCTGCGGTGCAATACCCATGCCGGTGTCAGAAACAATAATTTTCGCGAAGTCGGCGTCCCGCAACAGTTCAACCGTTAGCGTGCCTCCCGCAGGCATGGCTTGGCAGGCGTTCAACACTACGTTCAATATTGCTTGGCGCAATAACTGCCGATCCCCCCGGACAACCGGTCCTGGCGGGTGTATTCCCAGCACCACTCCCGCGCCAAGCCTTCTGATATCGGGCCGCGCCGCTTCTATCACATCACTGGTCAGCGCCGCCAGGTCCACATCTTCCATCTGAAGCTCAACTGGCTTGGTGAAGTCCAAAAATGTTTTCACCACACGGTCCAGCCGCTCGATTTCATTGTCCAGCATCCTGGTAGCTTTTTGGGACTCGCCCTCAGCGGGCATATTGTCCTTCAAAACCTCCAGCCATACACGCATGGAGTTCAGGGGATTCTTAACCTCGTGGGCCACCCCGGCCGTCACCCGTCCAATGGATGCAAGATGTTCGGAAGCCTGCAGTTCGCTTCCAATTTGTTCGCGTGATTCCAGGTCTGTAAAGATTGCCAGCGAACCGGTCCGAATTCCCCCCTCGCTCACCGGCTGCACGCGAATTCTTGTCCGGACGGGTCCGTGAGCCTTCGCCATTATTGCTTCCACGCCCTCGGGTTCAAGCACGGGATTTCTTTCGTCATGGAATATTTTCCGCATTGGATGACTGTCACGAAAAACTTCGCTGACTAGATGTCCCATCAGGTCTTCGCTGTGCATTTCCAGGAACTGGCAGGCCGACGGACTGGCCAGCACAATGCGGCCTGTTGAGTTAATTAATAATAACCCATCTTCCAACTGGGACATGACCTGATCCATATTATGGCGTAACGCGCTGAACACTTCGCGGACATCGTGCAATTCCCGGCCAATTCTACTGATCTTGGTGCTAACCTGGCCGAATTCGTCCGTTCTCTTGACCGNNGACCGGTCCTATATCCGAGTCTCCGGCGCTGATGCGATCCAGTTGCGCGGAAATGGTGCGCATGGGGGCCAGCACCGCGCTGCTGAGCGCCGCCGCAGCCATCGTGGAAAGTAACACTGCGATCAGCGCAAACCACCCCGCGTCCTCCAGTCGCGGAGAGATTTCATTCCGCAGCAAGCCCGTGGATAAGGACACTCGTACGTCGCCAAACGGCTTATTGCCGAGATTAAAAGGCAGCTTATATTCGTAAACCCGGGGAGGACCGTAGAGGATTTTAATTTGGGCCGCGAAGCCCGCGTGGATCAGTGAATCCATATCCGCCCGCTGGATCGCTCGTTTCCCCAGAAGGTGAGAATCGCTGGAAACCAGGATGAATCCTTGGGCGTTGTTCAGGGTTATTTCGTAAAGGCTTGGCGAATATCCCAGTGCGCCCTGCACCGCGGCATGCCATCCCGGATCTGTCTGGATTGCTTGTTGGACAAAAAGATTTACATCCGCCGCACTCTGCGAGGCCGGGCGGCTCCCTTGCCCGGCGGCCATGGCCAAAGCCTGTTGCGCTTCCAGGAATGCTTCCTCCGCGACGAAAGTCGCGTGGTCGCACGCTTGGCGGATAACCCGCCGGGTGAGAGCTCCGAGATAGACCAGGGAAACCAATCCGACCACCGCCAGCACGAGAGTGGCGACGGCCGAAGCGAGTCTAATCCGCAGACTGAGTTTCATCGATTCCTGACGCTGCGCTCGCGTACTCCTTCAATTTGTTGTGCAACGTTTTCAGGCTGATGCCAAGCAACTCCGCCGCGCGGGTCTTATGATTGGCCGTGGCCTCCAAGGTTTGCCGGATTAACTCGCGCTCCGCCGCGGCCACCGTGGTGCCCACGGCAAACCGCATTGCGCCCGAGCCGGGACCTTTTTGCGGCGTCAACCCGAATTCCTCGGGTAGATCGTGGAGATTTATTTCCCCGCGTCCGCGCGCAATAGCCGCCCGCTCCAGAATATTGCGCAATTGCCTGACATTCCCAGGCCATGACTGCGCGCAAAATAATTGCATTACCTCGGGGCTTACTCCAGCCACTCGGCAGGAGTGTTTATCATTTATTTCTTTCAGAAGGTGTTCCGTCAGAACGGTAAGATCCTCCTTATGCTCTCGCAGGGGAGGCAGATGAACGTGAAAAACATTTAAGCGGAAAAAGAGGTCTTGCCGCAGCGCGCCTTTGTCCACAGCTTGCTGAGGATCCTTGTTGGTGGCCGCCAGCACTCGCACGTCCACAGAGGTCTCGCTCTTGCTTCCCAGCCGGCGGACCACCCCTTCTTCCAGCACACGCAATAACTTGGCTTGTGTGGCCACAGGCATCTCGCCGATTTCATCCAGCAGCAGCGTGCCCCTATCCGCAAGCTCAAAACAACCTAGCCGCCGCTCGGCGGCGCCGGTGAACGCGCCGCGTTCATGCCCGAAAATCTCACTCTCCATGAGAGATTCCGGTATTGCCGAGCAATTCACCGCCACGAATGGGCAACTAGCTCGCGGAGATAACTCGTGCAACGTGCGCGCCACCATCTCTTTCCCCGTGCCCGTTTCTCCGGTGATCAGCACAAAGGCCTTGGATGGCGCGGCCAGTTCCACCTGATGCATTACGGCCCGCATGGAGGGAGACTCTCCCACCAGCCTGCCCAGTTTCCCGGCATCCCGCAATTCACGGGTCAGTGTCACTAGCGACCGCTGATCGCGCGTTTGCCGGCTGGCCCGTTCCAGCAGCGCCCTCAATATAGGCGCTTTCAATGGTTTTTCGATGTACCAAAACGCTCCCGCCTCGATCGCTTCCACGGCCCTCTCGTCGCTGCCGCGTCCCGTGATTACGATCGCGGGTAATTCCGGGTGATCTTCATGAACCCGGCGCATGAAGGTTAATCCGTCCATGCCGGGAAGCTCGACGTCAGCCAGCAGCACTTCAGGGCGCATAATGGCGAACTGGTCCAGCGCCGCTTCGCTGCTCCCGACAGCCGCGACTTCGTAACCCCACTTCCGCAGGAGGGCCTCGTAACCCAGGCGGGAATTTTCCTGGTCTTCGATTAGCAGTATCCGGGTTGCGTTAGGGTCATTAAGCATAAGCCGCCTATTTAATGTACTAGGTTGTTCCCCGGCATATCCAGAAAATCCTTTATTGCTCTTAACGTAAAATCCGATAAAAATCCGCTTGGCTTCGGTCAACTTGCCCATATAATGTTGGTGGCTAATTTTGCCAGGCCATTCACGGAGTGTTTTACGAGCTTGGGTCTGTGCATGGCTGTTGTGCAAATCGTCAAACGCATATATCGTAGTGGTTCGCTTTTCCCTGGGGAATCTCACAGTATTCAGGAGGATGTAATGAACGTCTCGACTTCGCGGGTTGGCATGCTGCTGGCTGCGATGCTGCTGGGCACGGTGGTTGGAGGCGTGAGTGCTGCCACGCCTAACAACGCCGTATGCGCGTTGCAAAGTTCGACGCCAGCTCAGAATCCATCGGCCACTCCCGATGCGACGCCGGCGCAGAATCCACCAGCCGATCAGAATGCGGCGCCTGCCCAAGCACCCGCGGCGGATCAAAGCTCGACTCCTGCTCAGAATCCATCGGCCACTTCCGATGCGACGCCGGTGCAGAATCCTTCCGCCGATCAGGACGCGGCGCCTTCCCAAGCGCCCGCGGCGGATCAAAATGCGACACCTGCGCAAACTCCTTCAGCTAATTCAACTGCTGCACCCTCGCAAAATTCTTCCAGCACATCCAGTTCTCAGGCCGCCACTGCACAAAACAACGGCCATATGGGTGGCCACATGATGATGATGAAGGGCCATACCAATGACGACTCCCCCGCTTTCACGCCGGTCCCTTCATGGGNNCTTCAGTTTCTCCGCCGGTGTGAATAAGTATGGCCGCGCTCCCGGAAGTCTCACCGTCCTTGATGTCGGCGGATTTAATGTCGGGGTTGGTCTTACCGACTGGCTATCTATCTACATGCAGTTTGATCCCGATGAGCATGTTCATGTGGGCCTGCCGGGCCAGTTGAGCCTGAATACACCCATCACTGGCGCGTTTCAGCAGTATCAGAATTCCCCTTTTCGTTCAATTTTCCCGATTGTAGGAGCGCGGCCAGCCTATGCGGAGGACGTTCCCTTTGCATCGCTAAGCGGTGGAGGGTATGGCAGCGTTGTCGCGGGCCTCACTCTTGGTTTGCTTTCAGAGGAGCGCGGCAAGCCCTTTACCCTATCCATTGACAATGAGTTTTTTATCCCCACGGTTAACAGTATTCCCGATCTGCTTAATACGCCGGCGCAGGCCGGGCAACTGGATTATCAGATTGGCGTGAATATTAGCAAGCGTCTGGCTCACAATAATTTTCTGTTGACCGCCGGATACAGCTACCGCTTCACGCCGGATTCGACACTTCATGGATTTAATGTTTTTAGCGGGGCGCCCGAAACCGTAGTCCTGGGACGCGCGGATCAGGAACGCATGGATGTGGGCTACATTCTGTTTCCCAACAAACGCATTCAGTTCATGAATGAATATAACGGACTCATTTTCACGGGTAACAGCACCGCCGATACCACGTTTGGGGCTCGGGATCCGGTCGACGGAATCTGGGGTTTTCGCATTTATCCCACGCGCTGGCTGGCCTTCGATGTAGGCTACCGGTACATGCTCAATCTTTCCCAGTTGAACGATCGAAGCGGTTTCATTATCAAGGTCGGAGGGGCGTATTGGCCGGAAAAGCCCAAGGCTCCCGATGTCGTTACCGCGAGCTGCTCCGTGGATAAGAGCTCTGTTGTTGCCGAGTCTGGCGATACAATTCAGGCGATGGCTCAGGGTTCGGATACCTACAATCACCCCATCAATTACACCTGGACTGCAACTGGCGGAAAAGTGGATGGCACCGGCCCGCAGGTCCGCTGGCAGACAGCAGGTGTCGCCCCGGGTAACTATACAATCTCCGCGCGTCTTGACGATAACCGCGGCAACGCCGCCTCCTGTTCGTCCGATGTCACCGTGCAGCCGAGGCCCGCAGCTCCGCCGCCGAGCATGACCTGCTCGGTGGATCCATCATCCGTCTTGGCTGGCGCGCGCGCCGCCATAACCGCCAATGTCAACGATTCCACCGGAGCGGCGCTCACTTATACCTGGCAGGCTAATAGCGGCCAGGTTGTAGGCACCGGCGCTTCTGTCCAGTTTGATAGCATGGGTCTGGCCCCCGGTGACTACACCGTAACGGGCCGCGTGGAAAACGCCAAGGGTGGCGCGGCGGATTGCACCACCACTGTCACCGTTCAACAGCCACCCGCCAGGCCCGAAGCATCGAAGGTGGGCCAGTGCTACTTCAATCCCAACAGTGCGCGGGTGGACAACGTTTGCAAGCGCGTCCTTGACGATGCGGCTGTTCGCCTCCAGAATGATCCCAAGGCTAAGATCGTAATCGTGGGTTATTCGGACCCCAAGGAAAAAAAGGCCGACCAGTTGGCCAAGCAGCGCGCTGATAATTCTTCGAATTACCTTTCGAAGACCAAAAACGTGGAAACATCCCGCGTCGAGGCTCGCACCGCTGCTGGGACCGCTGGTGCCGACAAGGAAAATCGCCGCGCGGATGTTATGAATGTCCCTGATGGCGCTTCCTATTAACCTGATAGCATGCTGAGATTTTCGGGCTCCCTTCTCGATTATTGAAGGGAGCCCACTCATCCGATGGTTCACGTTCATAATCATAGGAAATAGCAATGGAGCGGAGAAATGAAACAATGAAACTTAGAGTTGCAGCACTGTTGGGGCTTGTGCGACGCTGCGGTATTCGCGTAGGATAACCCCAATGCGGAAGCCTCACTCGATTACTCGCATCTGCGCACTGCCGCCAGCACCGCGGGCGGAGGTCAGGAGAATTACCGCATGGACATCATATTTGTCCCCGAGGGGGCTTCTTACTGACCGGGATTGACCGGCAGAAAATTTCTCGGGCTCTCTTCCTCTGGCACTGGGGTGGAATTTGAGGAAGACAAGCCTTGGCTAGGCGGGATCGCACAGAGCGGTTCGTTTGACCTAGTCAGGAGATTGAGGGAGATTTGGATTTTTTTTTTGCAGTCAAATCACAGTTGAGATTTAACTTCAAGGAGAAAGTGAAATGCGTAAATTTTTCGTGCTGGTGGGTTTGTTTCTGGTTATGGCTGGTGCAGCCGCGGCTCAAAACGAGTTTCCCCGGGTCGAAACCTCGCCGGCCTTCATGTACATTCGAGTTAGCCCCGGTGGGGGTCTCTCGGATTGGAACTGTGTGGGAGGTGGGGGCACTATTGCCCTCAACTTAAACAAGTGGGTTGGCTTGGCGACGGACCTTGGGGGCTGCTCCACGACCGGTCTGCAGTCCGGTTTGAGCGTAAAACAGTTCACGTATTTGTTTAGGCCGCGATTCACCTATCGCAACAACAGCCGGTTCCAGCCATTTTTTGAAGTCAATTTTGGCGGAGATCGTTTGAGCGCAAGCTGTACCAATATTGTAACTACCCGCGGAACATGCAATGGCAATCTCGCTTGGAACGCGTTTGGCATGACCGCCGGCGGAGGTTTTGACATTAAGCTGAGCAAGAAAATTTCGTGGCGGGTCGTCCAAGCGGAGTATTTCTACACGCGCTTCGGCAACAACGTGGCCGTCCTCAACAATGTGAACCAAAACAATTTCCGCTTGAAGAGCGGAATCGTTATCAACTGGGGAGGCAATCGGCCCAAGGCTCCCGACGTGGTCACGGCGAGTTGTTCGGTGGATAAGAGCTCCATTATGGCCGATTCCGGCGACATGATTTCCGCGATGGCCCAGGGTTCCGACAGCTATAGCCACCCCATCAATTACACTTGGGCGGCGACTGGTGGGAAAGTGGATGGCAGCGGCCCACAGGTTCGCTGGCAATCGGCGGGCGTTGCGCCGGGCACCTACACTATTTCCGCTCACCTTGACGACGGCCGTGGCAATAATGCGTCCTGCTCCTCCGATGTCACCGTAAGCCCGAAGCCGGTTCCGCCAGCCCCGACCATGAGCTGTTCGGCGGATCCGTCCTCCGTTCAAGCTGGCGAACGGTCCGCGGTTACTGCCACTGTGAACGATTCGACCAACACCGCGCTTACCTACGCCTGGCAGGCCAATAGCGGCCAGGTGGTCGGAACTGGCGCCTCCGTGCAGTTTGATAGCACCGGTCTCGCCCCCGGCGATTACACCGTTACCGGCCGCGCTACAAACGCCAATGGCGCCGCGGCGGATTGCACCACCACCGTAACCATCCAACAGCCCCCTGCCAAGCCGGAAGCTTCCAAGGTTGGGCAGTGCACCTTCAAGCTCAATAGCGCGCGCGTGGACAATGTTTGCAAACGCGTTCTCGATGATGCCGCGGTTCGCCTCCAGAACGATCCCAAGGCGAAAATCGTAATCGTCGGTTATTCCGATCCCAAGGAAAAGAAGGCTGACAAACTTGCCAAGGATCGGGCTGACAGCGCCTCCATGTATTTGTCCAAGACCAAGAACGTTGACGCGTCCCGCGTGGAAACTCGGACTACCGCCGGTACGGCCGGCGCGGACACCGAGAACCGCCGCGTGGACGTGATGAACGTACCCGACGGCGCTACCTTCTAACCACTTCGTCCAGTCGAAGTCTTCCGGGCTCCGTCTCTTCAACGAGATGGAGCCCGCTTTTTTACCATTGATGCTCCGCACCGAAACGAGTTCATGAAATGCTGTCTCTAAACAATTGGTTTACGCGCTGTCTTCTCGCCGCTTTCCTATTCGTCTCGCCAGTGACATGCGCCATCGCCCGCGCCCAAGAGTGGCGGCCCATGGGGCCGCAAGGCGGCGACGTCCGCGCTCTTACTTCCGATCCCGCGCATCTGAATACCGTTTATCTGGGCACTACGGACGGTCACATTTTCGGATCCACCGATGGTGGAGAGCATTGGGTTATTTTGGGCCGCGCGGGTGTTCGCCTGGACGGGCTGATTACTTCCATCGTGGTTGACCCTCGAAATTCCAATACGCTTTTTGCATCATCCTGGACGCGCGAGCAGGGAAGGGAAGGCGGCGGCGTTTTCCGCAGCGATGATGCCGGCCATACCTGGCGCGTTGACGGCTTGCTGCACCTCGCTGTTCGCGCGCTGGTGCAGGCGCCCGCCAATCCCAGCGTACTCGTCGCTGGCACTCTAGACGGGGTTTTCCGTACCCGCGATTTCGGCGCTTCCTGGGAACAAATTTCGCCCGCCGGCGATTCAGAACTGAATGACGTGGATTCCATCGCCATCGATCCTCTGAATCCCGAGGTAATTTATGCCGGGACGTTTCATCTGCCCTGGAAGACCACTGACGGCGGGGGTCACTGGGCGCCCATTCATGCGGGAATGATTGATGATTCTGACGTGCTGAGTTTGGTGGTGGATCAGCGTCATCCCCACTGGATTTTCGCCAGCGCCTGCTCGGGCATTTACCGCAGCGAAGACGCCGGCAAAGTTTGGGAGAAAGTGCAGGGCATTCCGTTTTCGGCGCGCCGGACTTACGTCCTCCGCCAGTCTCTCGCGCATCCCTCAGTTGTTTATGCCGGAACCAGCGAGGGCCTTTGGCAGACTCGCGATGGCGGTGAAAACTGGCGCCCGATCACTCCTCATGATTGGGTAATTAACGCCGTGGCTGTCCTTCCCGGAGATTCTCCGGACGCGCCGGATCGGATCGTTGTCGGCACCGAGCAGTTGGGCGTGCTAATCAGTGATGATGGAGGCGCCAATTTTCGCGCCGCCAACAATGGCTTCGACCATCGCCAAATCCTCTCCATCGCCCTGGATCGCGACAGCCCCGGCCGCGTCCTCGCCGTGCTGGCGAATGCCCCAGAGCCGATCATAGCCACCGACGATGGTGGCGAGACGTGGACCGCTTTGGGTCCGGGGTTGCGTGCCGAGGGGATGAAGGGCGTTTACGCNNACGCGTCACCCGAGGGCTGGTGGGCGTCGCTCGATAGTGGTGGTCTGATGCGCTATGACGCGGCCAAGGGCGCATGGCTCCGCGCTGGAATTTTGAGCGGGGAGGATGTGGAAACCGCGCGAGCTTCGGAAACTTTGAAAACTCCAAAAAATCTGAAAACCGCGAAAACAACGGCCAGTCACGGCAAGGTTGCCCATCCACGTCTTTCCGGGCCGTTATCGCTGGTGGTGAACGATATGGCTTTCACCCGCAAAGTTTGGTTTGCGGCTACCGAACGGGGCTTGCTGGCCTCGCGCGATCACGGCGATACCTGGACGCTCTTCCATTTTGGCCCGATGGATTTGCCGGTCAATTCCGTGCGGGTTTCTTCCGATGGTCGCGATATTCTCGTCGTCTCCCTGCGGGGGATGGTGTTTTCCGTGGATGGCGGCCGCTCCTGGTCCTGGCATGATCTGCCTCCCGATTCCGGGGGCGCGCTGCGCTTGGATCGCGCTCCCGATGGCGCTGTCCTCGTTTCCGCCGTCACCGGCCTATACATCTCCCGCGACGCCGGCCAGAGTTGGGCGAAAGTTGGCTCCGGCCTTCCCCAGGTTCCCATCCAGGATTTGGCTCTTACCGGGAAAATCTGGCTCGCCTCCGTTCAGACCGGTGGCCTGTATTACTCCCGCGATGAAGGCCGCTCCTGGGCCCGGGTGCCCGGCCCGCTGGCGGATGGCTATTTCCCCGTCGTCATCGCCTCCGAAACCGGCGAGACCGTTTACGCCGCATCCGCCACCGACAGTCTCTATGCCGTCCAACTGCCGTCCTCGCGATCTCCCTCGGATCAAGTCGGCTCGAAATAACCTCCTGCGCGTTCCCGCCCATCCCACCCAGAGAGCGAAGTTTTGCCTGGGTGCCGGCTGCGGCATCGTCTTTGAGCTTACTCCCCAACAAAGCGGCACGTGGCTTGAGAGTGTGCTCCACAACTTGACAGGGAAGTTTGGGGACGGGGATAGACCAACTTCGGATCTGATTTTCGACGCCAAAGGCAATCTCTACGGCACACGGAATGCGGCGGGAATACGAAATGCATCATGCATAGCGACGCCGGCTGCGGCACCGTTTTCAAAGTCAAGCCGTAATATCCCGTCGCCGGGCCGCATCGTAACTGGCCAATGGCCGCCTCGGGGAACTTCGCCGATTAGCGTATTGCCTTGGCCATGATTTTTGCCCGCTCGATGGCCGCGATCAAAACGACGAAAGCAAGCGCTTAATCCCTTCAGCAAAATCCAATTCCGGCGCGATCAGGCTCACCACCAGGTAACCCTCCGAAGGGAAGTCATAAAAATGTCCCGGATGAACGTAAACATCTCTCGCAGTCAGCATTTCAATCGCCAGTTCCTCGTCACTGCGAATCGCCGGAACGCGGAGCACCGCATACCACCCGCCTTCGATTCGCAGCCTCTCGCATGATTTTTGCTTCTCCAATTGGCTATCCATCTCCGCCAGATTTTGCCGCACGCGCTCAACCGCCTGTCGCTGAAAATCCTGGCGTTGCTCAAGGAACATGGGTAGAGCAAGTTGCACCGGAGCGTTCATCGAAAGATAGGTGTCCGCAATCACTTCCAGGCGCTCCAGCGCTTTCCCCTTCAACAATTCAGGCCCGCTGACGATCACCCACGCCGCTTTCATTTGCGGCAGTCCGGCTATCTTCGAAAGTCCGCTCAGCGTGAAGGTGAGCGCGCCGGCATTTGCGGCGAAGGTGGGCGGAGAATTGCCGCCCAGCGAAAAATCCAAGAATACCTCGTCGGCTATCAATGCGATGTCGCGCGCCGCGCAAATCTCATTCAATCGCACAAATTCATGCGTCTTAGTGAAATGACCGGTGGGATTGTTCGGATGCACTACAATCACGCCACGTGTCTGCGCCGTGATAGCCTCCTCCAATGCGTGAAAATCAATGCGCCAGCCTTCATTGTCGTCATACACCAGCGGATAAGCCACCGCCTTCACATCTTGAATGTCGGCCAGAAAGCTGAATAAGGGGTAACTTGGTTCGGGTATCAGAATTTCTTCCCCCGGATCGCAAAGCATTCGAAACACAAAGGAATACGCCTCGCTCGTGCTGGTTGTAAGGAAAATATTGTCGAGATAAATGTTCTTGCCACTGCTGACGCAGCAACCGTAGTAATCGGCCACCGCTTGGCGCGCCGTCTCAAGCCCTCTCGGGTTTGGCTCATAGCGCAATGCGTCTTGATTCCGTAGCGCCGCAAGAATCTTCTCGCTGTGATAGCGGAATCCACACTCAGTCGGATTCGACATCGTCAGGTCAATGAGCGGTTTTCCCGCGGCGCGATGCTTTTCCAGCGCCTCGCTCAAGCGGTTGTGACCCAGATCCCACTTTGTGCGGTCTGCGAACATTGTGTGAAGCACCTCCTTTTCATAGCACAGGCACTCCTGCCGGTGCTATGCCCCGCGCACCGGCTTTACAATCTGGTCGCGGCAAAAAATTGTGATAGTCTCAGTCCGAATAGGGGAGGATGCCGATGCCTAACCAGTGTGCGCACTTTGACCAGATTCGCAAGGTTAAGCCGAGCGGTTCCGGCTGCAAGGAATGTCTCGAAATGGGTGACACTTGGGTTCACCTCCGTCTCTGCCTTGAATGTGGACACGTCGGCTGCTGCGACAGTTCCAAGAACAAGCATGCCACCAAACATTTTCATGCCACGCATCATCCCATCATGCAGTCGTTTCAGCCCGGCGAGCATTGGCGTTGGTGCTATGTTGACGAATTAATGTTCGACTAAGCGCTCCCAACAATTTTTGTCCGTCCCGTCATCGGAGTCAGCTATGGCCATTGAATTGAATCCGGCCGCACATGAACCTTGGCCGGCGTTGCCGATAAATGAGTGGAAGGACACCCGCGCCACTCTCCACATGTGGACGCAAATCGTGGGTAAGGTGTGCCTCGCGCTCAGTCCCCGCGTCAATCACTGGTGGGAAGTGCCCCTCTACGTCAGCGCCCGCGGCCTCACCACTTCGTCCATTCCTTATGGCGNNGATTTTCTCGCGCACCAGCTTGAGATTCGCACCAGCCGCGGCCAATCCAGCGCCCTGCCTTTGGAACCGCGCTCGGTGGCCGATTTTTATCGCGCATTCATGACCGAGTTGGATTCTCTGGGTATTCACGTGAAAATCTGGCCTATGCCAGTTGAAATTCCCGATCCCATTCGCTTCGATCAGGATCACGTCCACGCATCGTATGACGCCGAATATGTGAATCGCTTCTGGCGCATTTTAGTCGCCGTCAGCACCATTTTCAACGAATTTCGCGCGCGCTTCATCGGCAAATCCAGTCCCGTCCATTTTTTCTGGGGCAGCTTCGATTTGGCCGTGTCACGCTTCAATGGAAAGCGCGCACCCACTCGCCCCGGCGCGGATCCCGTCACGCTCGAAGCCTATTCCCACGAAGACATCAGCGCGGGCTTCTGGCCGGGCACCGCGCCGAATACCGATGCCGCTTTCTATGCCTATGCTGCGCCCGAGCCGCCGGACCTTTCGAAGAGCGCCATCCGTCCCACGAACGCTTCTTACAATGCGCAGCTCGGCGAATTTCTCCTGATGTATGCTGACCTGCGCCGCGCCGATTCTCCCCGCGCGGTACTCCTCGATTTCCTGCAATCCACCTATGAAGCCGCCGCCAACCTTGCCGCCTGGGATCGCGCCAGTCTGGAACGGCGCCTGTAGCCTAGGCGCATTGCCCCGCGAGTTATTCGGCGTATGCCCTTCTTCTGCAGCCGCCCGTAGCGAACTGTACATATTTGCGGCGCGATTGCTTGCTTAATCTTGCCCATCGGTCCCACTAAGGGTTCCCTCCCAGAATCAGTTCCCATTGACGAATTTTCCCCCTTTTAAGCGTGTCGGAGCGTTGATCGCCTCAATGCCGGATGTTTCATCGTCGAGACTTGTTTTGGCCGGCCACTATGACCATTGCCTCGTCGCCCTGTCGATTGTCATCGCCATATTTGCGTCCTATACCGCTTTGGACCTGGCCGGCCGGGTGACCTCTGCCCGTGGCCGCATTCGCGTAGCTTGGTTGACTGGCGGGGCCGTTGCCATGGGACTGGCATCTGGTCCATGCACTACGTGGGGATGCTGGCCTTCCACCTGCCGGTACTGGTGGAATATGACTGGCCGACGGTGTTGCTGTCGTTGCTGGCTGCGATTTTCGTTTCCGCCGGTTGCCCTGTTTGTCGTGAGTCGGGCTGCAATGGGTTTGTCTCGCGCGGTGGTAGGCAGCCTCTTCATGGGCGGTGGCATTGCGGCCATGCGGCTACCCGCGTTGTGCCACTTTTCCGTCGCCGTGGTCACTGTTTCCTTGATCCTCGCCGTGGTTATCTCCTATGTAGCTTTGTGGCTGGCCTTCTATTTTCGGGGCGAAACGCGAGAGTGGGGCTGGCGCAAGATCCTTAGTGCTGTGGTAATGGGCTTGGCCATTCCCCTGATGCACTACACCGGCATGGCCGCTGCGAGTTTCTCGGCGTCCCCGCCCGATCATTCGATGGCTCATTCGGTTAGCATCTCTGCTGTGGGCACGGCGGGAATTGTGATCGTTACTTTGATGATTCTCGCCCTCGCTCTTCTCACTTCCCTGGTTGATGCATTTATCGGAGTAACCGCGCCAAGGTATTGGTCACCCTAGTCGGCGGTGCGGCCGAGGCGATTGCAAAACTCGCCGCCGCGCATCTGGCTGGTGACCCTTACGCCCTGATCCTCACTGATATGCACATGCCGGAAATGGACGGGTTCGCGATGATCGAGAAAATCCGCGCGCTCCCGGGGTTATCCGCCGCCACCATCATGATGATCACCTTAGCGGGCCATCGTGGCGCTGCCGCGCGCTGCCGGGTCCTGAAGCGGCCCCGCTTATCACTCGGTACTCGTTGCTCGATGCGGGTGACTCCGCGTGTTCGTTGCGCGTCCTCCTGGCCGAGGACAATGTAGTTAATCAAAAGCTGGCTACCCGGCTTTTGGAAAAGAGCGGCCACAGCGTCTCAGTCGCGGCCACCGGCGCGGAAGCTGTCGCCGCACTGGAAGTGCAAACCTACGATCTTGTCTTGATGGACGTCCAGATGCCTGAGATGGACGGCGTGGAAGCGACCATGGCCATACGCCGGCGCGAAATGGGGACGGGAAAGCACATTCCCATTATCGCGCTTACCGCTCATGCTATGGCCGGCGACAGAGAGCGCTGTCTCAACGCGGGCATGGACGACCATGTTTCCAAGCCTCTTCAGAAAAATGAACTCCTCGCCGCCATGGCCCGCCTTGGCCCGCTTTGCTCAAACGCGGCCCAGCACTCGCTCTCGTCGCGGGCCTAGCCCGCTGGACGTCATTCCGAAACCGTCTCTTTGCGGTAAGGATTCCCTATTTCTTTTCATGTCACGTCGCGCGGTTGGCAACCGTCCTCTCTCCCTGTAACCTAATCGAGTGCGGATGCGGAGTCCTCCGCCGCGAAAAACAACCATGCCTCCCACCGGAATATCTTTAACCGAAACACCCGCAGCCGAAACGATCGATGTCGAATATCTCGGCCACCCTCGCGCAATCGCCTCCTGCCTTCTCGAAAACGATGGCCAGTTGGCTCTCGTCGATCCCGGTCCCTCGATTTCGCTGCCCACGCTCCGGCAAAAGCTCCAGCAGCGCGGCATCACCATCGCGGATTTGCGCGCCATTTTTCTCACCCATATTCATCTCGATCATGCCGGCGCGACGGGCACTCTCGTTCGCGAAAATCCCCGCCTGTGCGTGTACGTTCATGAATTGGGCGCGCGCCACATGAAGGATCCGTCGAAGCTCCTGGCCAGCGCGGGGCGCCTCTACAATCCCGGCATGGACCAGAAGTTCGGCGAGTTTCTGCCGGTGCCCGCCGAAAATATCACCGCCCTCAAAGGCGGCGAGGAAATCGCTCTCGGTTCGCGCCGCTTCGAAGTGCTCTATACTCCCGGCCACGCGTCGCACCACGTCACTTATTTTGAGTCCGCCGCGGGCCACGCATTCGCCGGCGACACCGCCGGCATTCGCATCGAAGGAATTTCCTTCGTCGTGCCCGTCGCGCCGCCGCCGGATATAGATATTCCCGCCTGGCGTCGCAGCATGGACCTGATTCTCAGCCGCCATCCCGCGCGCCTGTTCCTCACCCATTTTGGCTGGTCGGAAAATCCAGCGGAACATTTCGAAGAATTGCGCGACCGCCTGGAAACCTGGGCCGCCCAAGTCCGCGAGATGATGGCGCTGCCTGTCGGCCCAACGCCTGACGTTGGCGCGCACGCTCCTGTCGGCGCTGGCCTTGCCGACGATGCCCGAAGAATGGGCGAGTTTTCCTCCTGGGCCGCGAGTGAAATCCACAGCCGCATGGAGCGCGAACACGCCGAGCATTATGTCACCGCCGCGGGCCTCGATCTGAGCTGGCTCGGGCTTACCCGTTACTGGCGAACGCGTCCCGCGTTACCGTCAGATTCAACGCCCTCGCCATCAACCTCCCCCGCTGCAGCGTCGCCTTTGCGGTCAACCAAGTTCTCCGCATGAAGACTCCGTTTTCGTCGTGTAGAAATCCGCACCTCTATGAAATTCCCATCCTTATTTGGCTCAACGATATCGCCCAGCGCTTTTCCCGTCCGGTAACTCTGGGCACTATCCCCGAAAATGTTTGGGACGAGTTGGCCGCGTATCAGCGCGGTCCTGAGCAGAGCCGAGGGGCGCGTGGCTGGGATTTTGTCTGGCTCATGGGAGTGTGGGAGCGCAGCTCCGCCAGCGCAGTGCAAATGCTTGCCGACCCCGCCGCGCGCAAATCCTTCGATGAAGGGTTGCCCGGATGGCAGCCGGAGCAAGTTGCTGGTTCACCCTATGCCGTACACCGTTATGAGCCCGATTCGCGCGTGGGCACATGGGCCGATCTGGATCGCGCGCGTGCCGCGCTCAATAAACGCGGCATCGGCCTGATGCTCGATTTCGTCGGCAACCATGTCGCGCTCGATCATTCGTGGATGCGCGAGCATCCCGAATATTTTATCCAGGGCGGCGAAGCGGATTTGCAGCGCGATCCCGCCGGTTATTTCGCCGTCGAAACCGCCGCCGGCCCGCGCGCCATTCTCGCTCGCGGGCGCGATCCCTATTTCCCTCCGTGGCCCGACGCCGCCCAGCTCGATTATTTTTCCGAAGACTTGCGCGCCGCGCAGCTCGCCCAGCTTGTCAAAATTGCCGCGCATTGTGACGGCCTCCGTTGCGACATGGCCATGCTCTGCCTCAACGATGTCTTCGCGCGCACGTGGGCCGCGCATCTCGCCGGCCGCGCGGTTCCCACCGGGGAGTTCTGGACTCAGGTCATGCGCGCCGTTCCCGGAATCGTCTGGCTTGCCGAAGTTTATTGGGGCCTCGAATCGCGCCTGCTCGATTTGGGCTTTCAGTTCGCCTACGATAAGCCGCTCTACGACCTCCTCCGCGCCGCGAACGCAGCCAGCTCAACAAACGATCCCGGTCGCGCATCTGACATTGCCGCCCGCCTTCGTGCGCCCGAGGAAGCGCGGGGCCGCATGGCCCACTTCCTCGAAAACCATGATGAAGCGCGCGCCGCCTCCGTCTTCGGCGAACCCAGCTTCCGATCCGCCGATTCCGGAGATTCAAGCGCCCCCAACGTCGAAATTACTTCCACAGTTGCCGCCGAATCCAACTCCGTAAAACATTTAGCCGCGGCTGCCGTGCTTGTCGCCACTTTGCCGGGCATGAGGTTCTTTCATTACGGCCAGCTTCAGGGCCGCCACATTCATCTTCCCATCGGACTCACTGCGCAGATGCCGGATACACCTCAAACGTGCAATGCCGCCATTCGCGCGTTCTACCGCAAGCTGTTGACCGTTACCGCTGCGTCCGCCTTTCAGTCAGGCGCGTTTCAACGGCTCGACGTAACCACCACCGGTGACGCTTCCTTCGCCAGCCTTTCCGCCTATCAGTGGGCCAAACCTTTAGAGTGCGGCGGGTTGCCGCCGCGTAGTGCCGAGGAATTGCCGCGCAGTGCCGAAGCGCCGCCGCGTAATGCCGAGGAATCGCCGCGTTTTGTCGAAGCGCCGCCGCCTGCAGCCGACGAGCGCATGACCGCCGACTGGTGGGTTATCGTCGCCAATCCCGGAGGCGTAACCGCCCAGGGCCGCGTCCATTTTCCGGACGGTGTCGCGCCCAGCGCGGGACCTCAAATCGACGCCGGCAAGCGGTACGTCTTCGCCGATGAACTCAACGGCCCGAGCTACCTCCGCGACGGCGCCGAAATCGTGACGGAAGGTTTGTACGTCCGCCTCGACGCCTTCCAGGCCCACGTCTTTCATGTGATTGTGGGCGCGTAACGTCGTAGCTCTTCCGTTGTCATCCCGAGGCTTCCCAGCCGAGGGATCTCTCTTGCCTCTCGCGCCCGGCTCTACTGTCCGGCCAGTTTTTGATAATTGGAATTGGTCGTCGCCACCTGAATCTGCCTGGCTGGCGCAGAAAGCGTCGTCTGGCTCGGAAAATTCGTGCCATCCGGCAACGTGGCGAATTGAACGGTCAGCGACACCGGGTCACGTGACTCGCTCATGGTGCTGTTGACGCTCAGCGATACGATCCTCTTGGCTCTCATATCAAATGACAAAGTCATCTGGTCGCCGGGTTTTGCGTAGTTGGTGAATACGATTCTGGTGGTTCCCGCGCCGCCTTCGCTGAGCGATGCGTTGCCGTTCTTGAACGATTGCTGCATCTGCGCCGCATCGGGCGGCACGTATAGCGCCATCACCTCCTGCGCGTCCTGCAGGTAGCCCTTCAGCTCGTCCGTCCTCCGCTCCATGATTCGCCCGCGCAAGCCTCCCGGATATTGCTGCGCATCCGGCGGAGGCCCAACCGGAGTCTTTCGTACCGTTCCATCCGGCCCGTAATGGCATAGCGAAACGCGCGCCGGCTTGGCCTCGCCTCGCAGCGTCAACACTAGTGTTTCCGTCCATTGATATTGGCGAAGGCGTGTCCTGTTCATCTGCGCGCTGCGCTGGATCGCCTCCAGCTTTNNCAAATCGGGGAGCGGTTACGTTTCATCGCCGAACGATCGCTCCGCTTCGCGCCAGTCCTTATCGGCATCGCCGCAGTGCTGTCAGGCCTCATGGAGGCTCGCTTCGGTGTCGTGGCGGCATCAGATGTTCTTCTCATTTTCAACTTCTCCCTTTTGGGTTTTGTTTAGGAGCGGCTTAAAGCACAAAGAAGATAGCCCCGCCGCCAGTTTAAGGCAACAGCCAGTGGTTGGGAGGAGGCGCGTTGGCGGTGAGGAAGGAGAGGTCGCGGACGTTGCCTCCCGCATCTACGAATGATTGGTGCCGCCATCGCGCTAGGGCTGATTCTAAGAGGGGCTCCCCGTCGCCAATCTACTCCGTCGGAACGACGGCCTGTTGTGGCGGGCTAGCCTATTGGCCGAGTGCGGAATCGAGAATGTGCGAGATAGAGGCTTCCTCCACTTCGCCGGCCTGATCGTAAACGGCTTCGCCGTTGCTATCGAGAATAGTAACGTGGGGGATGGAACCCTTGTAATACTTCTTTACCAGCGCCTGTTGGGCGGGGGACTGGGCGCGGTCCAAGTCCACGATGACGAATTGGACGCGGCCTTTGTATTTTTCGTAGAGCGCAACGGTGCGGCGGGCCTGGTGCTTGGAGNNCTTCGCCATAGAAAATTACATAGTTAGGCTTGCCGGCGGCGACGCCCTCTTCCATGTGATCGCCGGTGATGAGGAGCCCATCCTGGCTGTCACTGGAATAATCCAGATGCTGATTGAGGCGCAGATTGTCGGCGGCGCGGGAAATACCGGCAAGGGAAGCAGCAAGGAAGATCACGGTTGCGATACGACTGATTCGGATGTGTGTGTTAGCGCGCTGGAGCGTTTGCATACTCATTAGATAGCGCAAGGGACGATTTGTTTCAAGTAAACAATTTTCCGCGAACGGAACGTTTGGGGATGAATAAACAGGGGTAAAAGGGAATTGAAGCCAGGCGAAATGCAACAACGGCGGAAAGCGGGTTATCGAATGAGCGATGTTTCGAGAGGAGGACCCTGAGGAGTGATTTCGACGGAGTGAAGCGCTTCCTTCATGCAGCGGACACAGGGGGCATATCCTGCGGCGACCGCGTCAGCGGCGGAAAGAAGCGTTTCGGGGCCGTGCATAAAAGGGCAGCCGGCGCGATGGAAAAGTTTGCCGTGAGCGGTTACGAAAACGGGGTCAACAGGGGTGCTGTAGGCGGGGTGGGACATGGCCGCGCGCAAGGCAGTCTCATTGCCGCTGTAAGAGCCGGCCATCAGCAGCAAAATTGCAAATGCGCCAACTACCGCGAGCCCGGTGAAAAGTCCGCGCAAAGTACCGCGCTGGGGAGCGGCATGCGCCTGAATTCGCTGACGCAGGCCGGCTCGAATGCCAGTGGGAGCGGGCATCATGCGGGGGTCGCGATAAAGACGGACGATATTCTGCGTGCCGTGCAAAACGCTGGCGCATTTGGGGCAGCCCGCTACATGCTGGTCAATTTCGGCGCGGAGGGCGGGTGAAAGCTCGCCATCCAGATAATCCGAGATTGCCGGCCAAACATCCCGACAATTTGTTAGTGCCATGGGTTAACCCCTTTCAGCGTGGCCGTGGGACCAGTTTTCGACCACATCCCGCCAAGGCCCGGAGCCAACAGCTCGCGAAGCATCAAGCGAGCGCGCAACAAACGGGTCTTGACCGCCCCCTCCGAAATCTGCAAAGCCGCGGCAGTTTCCTCAATACTGAGCTGTTCCACGTCGCGGAGAATAAACACGTCACGGTACTTGTCGCCCAGGGAAGTGAGAGCGCGGGCCAGCAACTCGCACACTTCCTTGCGCTCCAGCTCCTCCAGCGGGATATCACGCCAATCGGCGAAATCCTGAGGGATAAAAGAGCCCTCGTCGTCGGATTGGCGTTGATCTCCCAGAGCTTTCATGATGTCCAGGTGACCCTTGCGGCGGCGCATCCTTGCTTCATTGATGGTTACGCGAACCAGCCATGTGCCAAAACGCGATTCGGCGCGAAACTGGCCGAGGTGAAGAAAAGCTTTGAGTAGCGCCTCTTGGGCGACCTCCTCGGCATCCGCTTCATTGCGAAGAATGGCCATGGCAATGGCGAAAACGCGGCGCTCATAAGGCTCAATAAGCTCATAAAATAATTCCGTATCGCCGCGCCCAATGCGCGCGATCAGTTCCCGTTCCTCATCCTCTGTACGCCGCTCACTCACTTCTACGGCCACGCCCCTGTCGAATACTCACCCTTGAGCCGAATGTGGCGGCCGCGCCCTGCAATGGCGGCGCTTATGTTAAGGCAAGTAATCCGGATTACGCTTCCACCCGGTAATCATTGAAACGAAGTTATTCCACCCATGCAGGATGACCATTATCAAATGCCCGATTACGAATAGGACAAAAAGCCACAACACCGCAAAATGCCAGACGCGCGCGAGATGGAATCCGCCGAGAAGCCAAGCAAGCCCGGAAAACTGCACCGGCTTGTAAAGCACCAGGCCGGTCCAAACGGAAAGGATGCCAAGCAGCACGACGAATGTGTAGGCCAACTTTTGCAGCGCATTGTAGCTTTCCGCTGCTGGAGGTTTCTCGCCACGAAAAAAATAAAAGCGCGCCATGGGCCATACACCCTTGATGTCCGAGGAGGTAAAAAGAAACTGGCGATAGTTACCGCTGGCGAATTGATAGATCACATAAATAAGGCCAGTGGCGATGTAAATCCAGGCAAAGGTAATATGCCATTGCAAAGCGCCGCCCAGCCAGCCGCCCAAGGCGAGTTTCGGCGGAACGTGCAGCAGGTCGTGTTGGGGGATCTTGGGGCCAAAACTGGGGAAAGCCATGAAGATTTGCAGGCCGCTGCCAGCCAGAATGAACAGGGCGATGGTATTCAGCCAATGGCAGTAACGGACGATTAGAGGGTGCTCGTAGACGGCGGAAGCCGGGGTTGCCTTCCCCGAGGGCCAGCGAAGGATACGGGCGGGAAGAAATGGACGGCGCCAAAGAGAAGGCGTCGAACTCATATTCCGCCGTCCTGGCTATAGCCTTGATCTTCCCAATAACCCTTCTGGGGAATGACGTCGGTAACGCGAAGCGTGGTTAGATACTTGGCGGATTTGTAGCCGAGTTTGGTGGGCAAACTGAAGCGCAGCGGAGCGCCGTGTTCGCGAGTGAGCGGCTGATCATACATCTCATAACAAAGAAGCGATTGGGGCTGAAGCGCCGACGGCATATCGAGCGATTCATAATAATCATCGGCACATTCGACGTAGAGGAACTTCGCGCTGGTATTGGCTCCCACTAAATTCAGGAAATCGGAAACGCGCGCGCCGCCGAAGCGGCCCACGACGTCCCAACCTTCCACGCAAATATGCTTGGTATTTTGGCGCTGCAAAGGGAGCGCCTTGATTTGGGCGAGAGAATACTTGCCGGGACGAGCAACGTCGCCGGATACGGTTAGAGCCCAATCGTCGAAATCAACATCGGGATCGTTGACGTCATAGGTATTCAGTGGGAACTGATCGAAAGGAGTCAGTTCAGAAGTTGAAAATGTGGGGGCCAAGTGGTTACGGCGAAAGATTGCTTCTGATAGCCAATCGCCAACGCCCAAGCCGCCGGTAATGAATTTTGAGCGCACGCTGGGAATAAACAGCGCGCCAGCGAGAAGCAGCGGGCTGAGTCTTAGCAGATCGCGACGCGCCAGATGATGCGCAAGTTTCTCATTATTAGTGGGTTCCACCATAATTGTCTAATAATCCCCATGCCCAACCACCGCGCACACTTCCCCCGTTGCTTGCCTGCAAATAGGATTGCACGGAGTACGAAAAGTTTCAATTGGTGAGATTCCGCGGGGAACACCACGGACTTCCTTAAATCGATGGTAAGCCAACCAGAACCTAGAAAGAGACGCGGACGCCGAGTTGAGCGGCGAAAGGAATGCCGACGGTAGTTCCAGGTCCGAAGAAGTCACCGAGAGTACCGGCAGGCACGCGAAGCTGATTCAAGCTGGTGATGGGCGTGGAAGTGGCGCAATTTGCGCTGGTACAAATCGCGGTCGCATTGGCGGCATTATTCACGCCGAAAGGCGATATGGCTTCGATGTTGGTTACATAATTTGCGCCGGCATTGGCGCGGTTCAAGAGATTAAAAAACTCGATGAAGGGCATAATGTTCCAGCGTTCACTGATCTGCGTGGGACGAGCGACGCGCATATCCACCTGGATGTAAGGAGTGCCCCGCAGATTATCGAGTGGAAGCTGGACTCCATTGACCACAGCGCGATCGTCGGTGAAGATGCCATCCCCGGTGACATCCGCTGGCGTAGTCAGAGTGAAGGGCCGCGCACTTTCCGCCTGGGTGAGAGTACTGACCTGGAACTTGTAAGGAAGCTGAAAGACGCCGGAGAGAACAAAACGACTGCGTACGTCTTCTCCCGACGGGCCATTGTCACCGGGGCCAAAGGCATTCAGGGGATTGCTAACCTGGTTTACATAGTCAAACAATTCACCCAGTACCGCGCCCCAGGTGGTGGCTTTGGATAATGTGTAACTGGCGGTGAATTCGTACCAGCGGGCGCGACGTGAAACCAGGAAGGCTACGCCGTTATAGTCGGAGCGATTGTCGGACCGAAACACCGCGACGTTGGGAACATTAGCCTGCTGGATAGCCATGTCGGCTGCGTTGGTGGAGCAGGGAGCGCTGGCGTTACCGGTATAGCCAGCAAATAGAGGTGAGCAGAGGGTAAATCCGGCGGCATATTGATAACTGCGATAGCCATGCACACCGGTAGTGTGCTCGTAATGAACGTCCACATGCCAGCCGCGGCTGAATTCATGCTCGATGCCGAGACTCCCGGTGAGCGCATAGGGCGTTTTATAGCCGGGGGCGACGATGAATCCCTGGCCGCCATTGGTGAACCCGGGCAGACAACCGGGATCGCCGGGGTTCACGCATACTCCGGGAGCCTCATTCACGGACTGGAAAGCAGTTGCCCATCCGTTTTGCCCAAGATCGTTGTAGTACATCCCTATTCCACCGCGAATGACCGTGCTCAACGATCCGTGCGGAGCATAGGCGAATCCGAAGCGGGGCGCCACAGCACCACGATAATCGTGCGGGGCGCTGGTGACCAGAGGAATATCGAGAGCCTGCAGCGTCAGGAATGTCGGATTCTCGGCTTGAGATCGTCCGGAAGCATCGAACAGGCCAAAAGTGGTGTCGTACCGCAAGCCGTAATTCAGGGTCAGCGAAGGTGTTACGCGCCAGCTATCCCGGCCATAAAAACCCAGGCGCTGGACATCCTGTGTGAACGCGCCATTAGAGGCCGGAGTAAACTTCGCGGTGCCGGCCGGGCAATCGTTATTTGGATTTGATGGATCGCACTCGCTGATTTGGGTGAACGCGGAAGGATTGGCGAGGTAAAACGTGGGATCCATCGGAAAAGTGTAGAGAGATTCCGAGCGGCTGGCCAGAGCGCCGCTAAAAACAGGTTCATGGACGAAATTAATGCCGAACTTTGGAGTGTGACGACCGGTAGTCTTGGTCAAGTCATAACGGAACTGATATTTTTCCTGCTCGCGATTCACTGGAAAAGCGGTAATGGGTGTAACGAATTGATTGTCGCCAAAGGTTTCGAAGCCTGACGTGGTGAGCGAAGTTGTGCTGAAAGGGAACGCATAAGCGAAGCCCAGATCGCTATTGGGGATCTGGTTCAGGTGAAGCCCATTAGCCTGAAAGGTAAATACACCGAGCATGGAGGGGCTGAACTCCAGACTGTTGCTCAGCAGCACGCTGAAGTAGTTGGTGGTGTTGTAAGCGCCGGTGGAGGGAAGAGATCCCTGTTGCACAAGATTGTTGGAAGTGTTGTTGCGATCAATCGCGCTGCGCAAAAACCACTGCGACTGCTGGGACTGCGCAAAATCCAAACGTCCGGTCCACAGCAAATCGCGGAACGGAACTGGTGCGAAAGGGGGAACCAGGATATTGGTTACGCCTGGTACAAAGCCCATCGCGGCCAGCTGGGAGAGGGCCTGGAACTGGGACACATTGTCGGCGCTATAGGCGATGCTGGAGTTTTCATCCACATATTCAAACGAGGAGAAAAGCCAAAGTTTTTGTTTTTTAATCGGGCCGCCAATCGTGGCGACGTAATTTTGCCGGCCGAAGGGTTGCTTGGGATCTGGCGAGAGGTTGTCAATCTGATTGCGAGCGTTCAGGTCAGTGTCGCGATAGTAAAATGCCCCGCCTCCGTGCCAGTCATCGGTGCCGCGACGAGTAGAGATAATGATGGAGCCACCGTTGGTGCGCGAAGTGTCGGCGGAAAACTGGGCGGTGCGCACGGTGAATTCCTGAATGGAGTCGGGAGAATAACTCTGCAGGATTCCCCCGATCCAGTCGTCATTATTGTCACCGCCGTCCACCGAAAGATCCACGTTCAATCCAGAGCTGCCACCAAAGGAAATGGCGGTAGTGCGCGCCTTGGTGGGATCGGACGGTTCGACTGGCTCGGTCATGGGAACAAGAAAGGCGATATTGGCGAAACTGCGCGAAGCCAACGGGATATTTGCGAGGTCATATTGGGTGACGATGCCCTTTTCGACGCTGGTCACGGTGTCAATGGGCTGGGTGGCGATTGAGGCTGGCTGGCCTTGGACCGTTACGCTTTGTTCCACGCTGCCGGGGATTAGAGTAATGGCCAAAGGACGGCTGCTGCTCACCTGGACAGTGACCTGAGAGGTTGCCTTTGAAAATCCCTTTGCTTCCGCAGTAACGGTGTAAAGGCCGGGAGCCAGATCGGACATGACAAATTCACCGACGGAATCGGCCTTAACGCTGCGCACCAATGACGAAGCGGCAGACTGCGCGGAAACCTTCGCGCGAGGGATGCGCTGGCCGCTGGAATCGGAAACCGTGCCCACAAGATTTCCCTGGGTTATCTGCGACGAGGCAGGGCGGCTGATGCACAGGAATGAACAAAGGGCCACGGTTGAAACGGCAAACCCGCGCCAAGTCGTGGCCGATCTCATCACACGTCCCCCCCAGCATTAAAAAACGGGCACCTTTTATCGTGCGGCGAGTACGGTAGCGAAGGGTGGAAGTTACTACCACAGCTAGTAAGAAGATAGCGAATTTCGCCCCCGGAGGATTCTACGAGCGGGCCGGGGATAGGAAGGGTATTACGGTTTCTCTTTAAGGTTCAGCGCGGCGGAATTAATGCAATAACGGAGGCCGGTGGGTTTGGGGCCATCGTCAAAGACATGGCCTAGATGAGCGTCACATTGGCTGCAAACCACTTCCTGGCGCAACATTCCGTGGCTGCTATCGGAATTCACGCGGATGTAATCCTCCGCGGCGGGCTGCCAAAAACTCGGCCAGCCGGAGCCGGAATGAAATTTGGCTTCGGAACTGAATAGCGGCTGGCCGCAGCAAACGCACGCGTAGGTGCCGGGAGTTTCGGTGTCAACGTAGTCGCCGGAGAAAGGCGGCTCGGTGCCCTTTTTGCGGGTGACTTCGTATTGCTCTGGCGTCAGCTTGCGTTTCCAATCTTCATTCAACTGCTTGGCTTTGTCGTCCATACGTTCCTTAGCGGGCGTGCAAATGACCGTTGAATTGCGGATCGCGGAAGGAAATTGACTGATCCGCTTTGTAAACGTCGCGTGTGACTGATTCTTGGATGCGTAAATAGTGCGATGGATGCAATTCCTCGCTGGCGCATTGTGCGCCGCTCGCGAATGTGATTTGGATGGACGCGGCGGAGGCCGTACGGTTGCAAAAATCTTGAGGGGCCATGCTATGATTTCAAAACTGCGGGCCGCTAGCTCAATGGTAGAGCAGTTGACTCTTAATCAACGGGTTCCAGGTTCGAGTCCTGGGCGGCTCACCACTCCTTTCTCCATATTCAGGATGATCGAATAATATCGGAACCTTTCGAGAGGAATCATCTAACCGTACGTGGCGGAACTTCATTTGCAAAAGCCACGCCTATGCAGACATGGAGCTTGCCTGATCGCACACGGTCTACGGGCAACACGGCCGGGGGCTTCGGACGGATCCATAGCCCCCGGTTTAATTTCACACTCTATCTTTACCTGCCCATCGAATACGCGCCGGTGCATGTCCAGTCAATGGAATCGTCCGCGTTGGATTTGCCGGAGCAGGCTCCCGAACCCATGATGTGCTTGTGCGTTCCTGTGCCACTCACAATCCTCCATTTGTTGGACACGAGTTTCGCCGGGTCTGATTGGCGCGAAATTTGATACGTGTAGTGAATCTTATCTCCATTATCAAGCGTCGTGATGAAGTCGCCACGTGTTTTCATGGAGGCTGTCCACGTCTCCTCGGATTCCGTAAACTGGCCTGTTTTTTCCGCGAGGCCAGTGGCGCTGGAAGTCGCGTCGCAGGTGCCTTGGGCGATTCCATAGCTGTGACCTGGAACGTCGCCAGCGTCTAGCTGGTGCTGCTCCGATGGTTTCAGGCAGTGCCACTTTGATTCAAGTTTGTGCCGGGCCGTCACTACGGGTTTGGCCTGAGCCATGGCATCGGGCTTCGCTTGGGCGATCGCGACGGCCCCGCACACCAGCAGTGAATATGAAACGAACAATAGTCTGCGCATTTTGGCCTCTCCTTTGTGACCAGGAATCGAAATGCAGGCGGACTATAATACCGAAGGAAGGTTTTGGCAAGAGCCGACGGCGGTCTGCGCCCCCGCACGGTTGTGCATTGCCCCGTGCCTTAAGAAAATAATGTTGTGAAGCAGGGCTGCATTTGATAGGCTCCGCGCTGGGTGAGTTAGGTACACGCCAGGCGCCACCCAGAGCGCGGGCGGGAGGAGACCAAATGCACGTCAAGAAATCGAAGTGGATTCGAGGGGCGCTGTTGTTCAGTGCGCTGGGAATTATTTGCACGGGAATTTCCGTTTCTACCGAAGCGCATGGACGGGGCGGCCAAGGAGCGCCAAACTGTGCGACTCCGCACATGANNTGAACCGGGCAGTGGGGATTAGAATGAGCGGTAAGACGATCACCCTTACGGGAGATCCGGTTTCGGCGTGCGGAGGAGATATCGTGCAATGGAACAACACGACGAATAAGCGGCAGACCTTTCAGCTTGTGTTCACCAAGGATCCTTTTCGGAAAACCGGCAAATACACAGTTGCCGCGGGAAGAAAATTGTCCGTAAGCGTTCCCGTCGGCGCTGCTCCGGGAACGTATGAATATTCCATATGCGCGCGGAGCTGCAGCTTAACCAGCGCAGTACGGCTGGACCCGCACGTAATCATCATGGGCCAATAGTAGCGCGGAAGGATCCAGGAAGTGCTGCTGAGTTGATAAAGCGGCGAGAACTGCGTGGGCCCAGGGCAGAGTGCTGGATGTGTTTTCGGAACGCTCGTGCAATGCACGCTTTCACAAGCTAGAAAGGCCAGTGGCATTTTGCGCGGCAGGGCGGGGTTTCGGTATTGTGAATTCGGTGGGTTCCTGCTAGGCTCGCCCGAGCTTGGTTCGAATCGGGGAGGAAGACAATGGTTTATTGCAGCCAATGTGGGGCGGGCATTACGGAGGGCGCGGCATTCTGTCCGAAGTGCGGGCATGCGCAAACGACGGCACCGGCGGCAGGGATTCCGAGTCCCGCGCCCTTGGCGACCGATCCGTTTACATCGGGAACCACGGGCATGCAGGAAAATGTGGCGGGAATGTTGTGCTATTCCCTTGGCTGGCTGACGGGTCTGATTTTCTTTTTCCTTGATAAGCGGCCTTTTGTGCGATGGCATGCGGCCCAGTCCATCGTAACGTTTGGAGGGTTGCATATTATTATGATGGTGCTGGATATGTTCGCCGCGGGAAGCTTTTTCGCCTCGCCGTGGGGTTGGGGGCACTGGGGTACGTTTTTCCTATTGCACCGTCTGGTGGATTTGCTGGCGCTGATCCTTTGGATTGTGTGCATGGTGCGAGCGTATAAAGGCGAGCGTTTCAAATTGCCGCTATCCGGTGACGTAGCCGAATCGCTGGCGAAGTAAAATCCCATATTCAAGCAGACGGTTAGGGCGCCTTATCGCTTGACAATAATGCGAAGGGCGTCCATGTTAGTGGGCTTTGCGCTGGGCGTGGCTCGCCCACGCGGGACGACAAGTGAAAATACGAGTCTGCTTTCACGATAAGTGTTTTGACGGCGCGGCTTCGGCGGCGGTATTTTCGCGATTTTACCGCGAGCGGATCAATCCAGACGCACAGTTTCACTACACCGGGATGACCCACACGGCGACGCGGCCTTTCGAGGGAAATATTTTCGATGGTGACGAAAACGCGATTGTGGATTTCAAGTATTCGAGCTCGCCGCGCCTGACATGGTGGTTTGATCATCATCTAAGCGCGTTCCTCAGCGACGAAGACGCGAAACATTTTCGGGAAGATCGCAGCGGCCGAAAATTTTACGATCCGGAATACAAGTCGTGCACCAAGTTCATTGCGGACGTGACCGGCGCGAAATTTGGGTTCGACGCACGGCCCATGGCGGAACTGATTCGTTGGGGAGACATTATTGATGGGGCGCAATTCGATTCGCCGGAGACCGCGGTGGCGCTGGCCGAGCCGGCAATGCAACTAGCGCTGGTAATTGAGGGCGCGCTCGAAGCGGGCCTTTCGGCGCGGCTGATCCCCGAGATGATGAACCGGTCGCTGGCGGAGATGGTGGCGCTTCCAATCGTGGCGGACCACCTGAAACCGTTGCTCGAAAGTCATCGAGCAAGCCTGGACATCCTGCAGGAGCGAATAGAAGCCCGCCGCGGGGTAATTTTTTTCGATGTGAGCGATCTTCCTCTGGAGTGTTACAACAAATTCGTTCCCTATCTCTTGCATCCAAACTGCCTGTATTCCGTGGGGGTGAGCGCCTCTCCGCTGCGAACCAAAGTTTCCGTTGGCTCCAATCCATGGAAGACAATGCCAGCGGATGTGAATTTGGCGGAACTTTGTGAAACCTATGGTGGAGGCGGCCACGCGCGGGTGGCGGCGATAAGTTTTGGTCCTCAGGATTTGGAGCGCGCACGCCAGTCGGCCCGGGAAATCGCGGCGACCCTACGGTCCTACTGCGATTAGATGGATTGACCGCACCAGGCAAGTTGCGATCTCCGAGGGTCGTTATCCGCGAGTATGCCTTCCGCACGAATACCCGAACTATTTGTTACTAGAGCCGCGTTTTGAAATGGGCTAGAATTAACCACTGCGGCAGCGTGGTCAGCAGGTTTTCTGAATCGCAGTTTTGGATGAGGATGGTTTACCTGCGATGCCATAGAGACGCATTACAACTCATTGGATGGGATTGGGTTGTAAACACGAGGTATCGCTGGCGTGGAAGTTTAAATTATTTCCGAAGCCGATTGGCATCAATCGTGAGCTATCGATTCGACTTGCGCGGATTGCATGACACATCTCCATCCGCGAGAAACCGCCTTTTTCATTTCATGTATAAAGACAGCAGGGATCGTATTCACAAGGATTTTCGGTGATTGAATGAAGAATTCTGAGATTAGGCGGGCCAGTAACCCAATGGCATATATTGAGGATATCTGGCGCGGTTGCGAAGGTTATAGGTTCAGGGCGCGATTCCGGCCGCGTATTTGGCTGGCCGTGGTAATGGGTGGCATGATCCTATCCGCAATTCTGGGACAATCCGCGCGAGCGCAAGATCCCGGGGCAATGCCCACGCCGCCGGAGATGCAATCGAACGCCGAGCAGACGACCGAACAACAACGGTGGAATACTCCGTCCAATCTAGGCATTAACAATCAAGGGCGTGTGGCGGCCTCGGCGGTGCTGGTGGAGGAGGCGCTCCAGAAAGATCCCGGGCTGATGGTGGAATTGAAACGCCTGATCGCCAAAGAGGCCACGGACGAAGGGCAAATCGTAGTGGACGCGGATCTGACGGACGATGCCGTTTATCAGCGGATTCGCAGTGACGTTGAGTTTCGTTCGAAGGCCACGATTCTTTTGCAGCGATATGGATATCTGGTGCCCCAGGTGAATCCGGATTCAGCACAGGGCAAAGAGGCTGAGTTAGTCCTCAAAGAGCGAGCTCAATGGCTGGCCCAGATCCAGGGCGAGGATCTTGCCGCCCAGCGGGAAGAACAAAAGGATCGCATGAAGCAATCGCAGCAAGTGGCGCAGGGCTGCAATCCCCTGGTGAACCCAGCCTGTGTGGGCACGCAAGGATTTGGCCCCCAAAGTGTGGGGGGACCGAACGGGCAATATGGAACACANNCTACGCCCCCGGATTCCAGCAGGGCGCACCGGGTCCCGGCGGAACTTTGGACCAAGGAGGAAATCAGGGGTTTGACCTCTCGCAATTGGGCAATAATTCCGCGTTGGGGGGAGCATCGCTAGGGCCCGATCAACAACTCGCTTTGCAGGGCGCAAGTGGTTTGGGCGGGGGCGCGGCTGGCGGGGGGGGGGCGGCACTAAATGCATTAGGTGGCGGACAGGAACAGGGGCTTGATGGAGGCGGTAGCCCGCTTTCAGCGCTGGGCGGAGAGGGGGGAGCCGGAGGGGCCGTACTGCCTGGATCCGCAGCGCTCCTAAATCCAACGCTGGCGGGGATACCCGCAGATCAATTAGGCGCGC
>PKXT01000176.1:11006-11244 GCA_003133505.1 Acidobacteriota bacterium | reverse complement strand
TCGTGATAGTGAGTGGCGAATAAAGTACGCGGCCGCGCGTGGGCGCAGAGCGATTCGATTACCGCCCAGGCGATGGACAATCCGTCGAAGGTAGCGGTGCCACGGCCTACTTCGTCGAGGAGTACAAGGCTGGCGGGCGTAGCAGTGTTGACAATGGCGGCGACTTCACTCATTTCCACGAGGAAGGTGGAACGTCCACGGGCAAGGTTATCGGATGCGCCGATGCGGGTGAAGATGC
>PKXT01000176.1:0-10967 GCA_003133505.1 Acidobacteriota bacterium | reverse complement strand
TTGCCGCCCATGTTGGGGCCAGTAATGAGAAGCAAAAATGGAGAGGGATCGCTGAAGTAGAGATCGTTGGGAACGAAGCGGTCGCCGGACTTGGCTAGAAGACTTTCCATGACCGGGTGGCGTCCGTTGGCGATGAGGAGTTCGCCGCGATGGATCGCGGCGGCGGCCGCGGTTCCGGTGATGGCGCCGATGGTTTCCTCGGTAAATTCGGGGCGGACGAAATTGCGCTCGGCGGCCAAACGGGCGAAGTTGACGAGCGCATCACATTGCGCGACAGCGGTCGCGGTGCGACGAATGCGAGCGGCCTGCCCGGCGATGAATTCGCGCAATTCGTTATAGAGACGGCGCTCGATGGTGATGATGCGTTCGTCGGCATCGAGTACTTTGCGCTCGTAATCTTTCAACTCGGGTGAAGTGAAGCGCTCGGCGTTGACCAGGGTCTGCTTGCGTTCGTAATCGGACGGCAGGTCACCGTGGCGCAGGTTGGCTTTGGAAATTTCAATGTAATAGCCGAAAACCTGGTTGTAGCGGATTTTGAGCGAGGCGATTTTGGTGCGCTGGCGTTCGCGTTCCTCCATTGAGGCGATAACCTGTTTGGCGTTGTGGCTCAGATCGCGAAGATCATCAAGCTCGTCATCGTGGCCGCGGCGAATGAAGCCGGGCTCGGCTAGAGTTGCGGGAGGCTCGTCGGCAATGGCGCTGGCGATGCGCTCGCGGACGTCGGCGAGTTCGTCGAGCGCGTTGTGCAGCTCCTTTAGGCGCGCGGCGGAGTAAGGCGCGGCTTCGAGATGCCGGCGAACGCGGGGAATGTGTTCCAGCGATTGCGCCAGCGCAGCAAGGTCGCGCGGTGAAGCGATGCCCATGGTCACGCGGCTGGTAAGCCGTTCGAGGTCAAGGACGCCGCATAACTCGCGATGAATCTCCTCGCGTTCCACAGTGAGAGTTTTCAGGGCGGCCACGGCACCCAAGCGCTGCTCAATCTCGGCGAGGTCCACCGATGGCCGCAGAATCCACTGACGAAGAAGACGCGCACCCATGCCTGTTGCGGTTTCATCGAGAGCGCCAAGCAAGGTCGAGGAAACGTCTTCGCCGGGCAGCGGTTCGATGAGTTCAAGGTTGCGAACGGTGACGCCATCGAGGACCAGCGAATCGTGTTGCTGGTAAAAGCTGATGTGATCGAGATGCTCCAGCCCCGCGCCGGTTGGCCGAAGTCCGGCAATTTGTGCTGTAGCCGGCGACTCGGACGCGCCGTCGCTCTTTACCAGATGAGTGTTCTCGCGGAGGTAGTGGACAATCGCGCCGGCGGCGGCAATGGCCTGTGGATGGTCTTCCAATCCAAAGCCCGCGAAGTTGATCACCCGAAACTGCTCGCGCAGCATTCGCGCCGCGTAGTCATGGTCGAAGACCCATTCGTCGAGCAGGGTTCGCGTGGCGGGAATGCCATCAAGGGCGGGGGACGCGCCGGTTCCAGGCAATGCACTGGTGCTGCTGGTCCCTCCCGAGCCGGCAGCGGAGCTGGTCGCGGGCGGGAACAAGCCGGGTGCTGAAAACAGGTTTGTCGCGCGGGGCAGTAGGATTTCGCGCGGGCGCAGCACTTGCAGTTCGTCCTGCAAACGAAGCTCGGCGGTTTCGCCGGCAAACTCAGAGGCGCGAAATTCGCCGGTGGAAAAATCCACGTAGGCGAAGCCGATCAACTGGCTGACGGAATGGCGCGCGATGGCCGCGAGAAAATTATTGTCGCGCGCGGAGAGGGATTGGGGATCCATGGCCGTGCCGGGAGAAAGAACGCGGACGACTTCGCGCTGTACCAGCTTTTTGCCGGGGCCGGCTTCTTCCATCTGTTCGCAGATGGCCACACGTTTTCCGGCGCGAATCAGGCGCGCGATGTAGCCCTCGGCCGCGTGGTAGGGCACCCCGCACATCGGAATGGCCTGGCCCTTCTCCTTGTTGCGGGAAGTGAGAGTGATTTGCAGGATGCGCGACGCGATGACCGCATCGTCAAAAAACAGCTCGTAGAAATCGCCCANNCTTGGCGGCCTGATATTGCCGCATCAGCGGCGTAGAGGCTTCGGTCATCGAAGACACATCGCCAGAAGTATAACCGCGGATTGGCGTGCTTGGGCCATTCCCTGTTCAGAAGCGCGACTACGGTCTACTTAAGTTCTTAGTGGAAGCCCATGAATGAAACATTTGCATAAGCCGCCCCGGCACCGTCCGCGGGCTCTTCCATCGACAAATCCGCTGATACCGTTCGAGGGCGGGCGTATACTGGCGCGATGCCGTGGATGAAGAGCGAGCGAGAGCCCAAAGAAATCGAAGTCAAGCTGGCAGTGGAAGATATAGGCGCACTCCGGCGGGGATTACACAACCTAGGCGCCCATGCCGGAGAGAGCGTCACAGCGCACCGCGGGGCGCGCGTTTTTGAGCACAACGTGCTGTTCGATTTGCCGGGACAGCCAATTCGCAAACGTGGAGCCCTCCTGCGCCTGAGATGGCAGGCGCCGGCCGGGAAGGGCGTGTCTCCGGCGAAATGGAAGCCTGCCACGGGCACGGCCTTCCTTACCTATAAGGGCCGGCCCAGCACAGGGGACGGCTATAAAGTGGCTGATGAGCTCGAAACCGAAATCAAAGATCCCCAACGGCTGACGGCCATTTTCAAGGCGATCGGATATCGCCCTTCGTTCGTCTACGAAAAATTTCGTACCGAATTTCGGATTGCCGGTGTTNNCCATGGGCAATTTCGTGGAACTGGAAGGTCCGCGTAAAGCGATTGACCGGGTGGCCGCGCTCCTGGGCCGTTCTCGCGATGAATATCTCACCGGCAGTTATGCCGCTCTTTACCGCGAGTTTTGCCGCCGCAAAGACCGGCCGTTTGGGGATATGCTTTTCCCTCGCCGCAAAAAGTAAGATTTTCGCGCCGCCCGGCGGATTTTCCGAGAATTTCTACAATATTGTCTTGACAAAAATAGCGCCGCCGTTTAACAAGAACGTGCGAGGAATTTTGCGCGGAATGGAGAGTTCGTTTAACTCCGAACCGGGCGGTTGGCGCCGGGCGGCGGACGGGATAATGGCCGGAACCGGTCAAGGGTAGAGAGCGGCAACGCGAAGGCAATCTCTCTGGTTTTGCCCGTGGCCGGAATTGATTCGGTTCACGGGCATTTTTGTTTCCCGTGGCGGGATAATCCGCGTTGCTTGCCGGGAAGGCGGGGACCATGTTGCATGCCACTGAATTGCTGGGCGCGGGCGTGTATGACGCACAGGGGAACTTTGTCGGGCGGGTGAAGGAACTTTTCATCGATCCCGGTGAACAACCCGGTCGAATCGCGCGAGTGTTGCTGAGCCGGGGGAAATTCCGTCCTCTGGTGGCGCGTTACGATCAGGTGAAATCCGTTGAGCCCGGCCTCATTCGCTTGACCACGGATGAATACCATCTGGAGCCCTATCAACCCAATGACGCGTGGCTGGCCCTTGGCAAGGACCTGCTCGACCAGCAAATCATTGACACCAATGGACAAAAGGTCGTCCGGGTAAATGATCTTGAATTAAGCGACACTCGCACGAATGGGAATGCCGAAATGCGCGTTACCCACGTGGACGTGGGCCTTCCCGGCGCCATGCGGCGGCTTTTCAAGGGAGTGATCCCGCCCGCCCTTAGCCGGAAATTGCAGGAAAAGCTTCCACAGCGGTCCATCCCGTGGGAGTTTGTCAACCTGGTGGAACCAGACCCCAAGCGGCGCGTGAAACTGCTTTTGACCCATGAGCGGCTGGCGCGCCTGCATCCGGCGGACCTGGCCGACATCATGGAAGAGTTGTCCTCAGAGGAACGCAACTCCATCATCGCCTCTCTGGATCCGGAATCCGCGGCGGCGGCCATCGCGGAACTGGACGACCGGCTGAAACCCCAGGTGCTCGAAGGGCTGGGGCCCGATAGGGCCGCTGATATATTGGAAGAAATGCCCGCCGATGAAGCCGCCGATATTCTGGAACACATGGCGGCGGAAAGCTCCGAGCAAGTGCTGGAAGAAATGGAGCAAAAAGAGGCGCACCACGTCAGGAAACTGCTGCAGTTCGAAGAACACACCGCTGGTGGCATGATGACCACGGAGTTCGTGATTGTGGGGCAGGAATCCACCACCGCGGAGGTCGTGGCATATCTCCGCCACCAGGATACGAATATGGACCAGCTCGACGGAGTAATTCTGTTGGATAAGGAAGCGCGGTTCGCGGGGGTAGTGCCGGTGGCGCGCATCGTGCTGGCGGAATCCGCCGCGAAAATGGAAGATCTGCGCGCCGAACCGCAGCTTTCCGTGCATCCCGACGCCGACCAGAAGGATGTTTTCGAGCTATTCGACAAATACAACCTTCGCAATCTCGCGGTGGTGGATGCGGACAAGCGGCCCATCGGCACGATCACCGTGGACGACATCGTTGAGCGGCTAAGGGCCCGCGCATGAACTGGCCGGTCACAAACAGCTTTAGCGGGGAATGGCGCGAGCGCTTTCATGCCTGGCGGCGGCGTACCCGTCCCATACGTCGGCGGCTAGCTATATTTCTGGCGGTGATAGGGCCTGGAATCATCACTTCCAACGTGGATAACGACGCGGGCGGCATCACCACCTATTCGGTGGCCGGGGCGCAATTGGGCTATGCGCTGCTCTTCTGGCTGATTCCCATGACAATTGCGCTCTACGTCAGCGAGGAAATGTGCGCGCGCATGGGCGTGGCTACTGGAAAAGGACTATCCGATCTGATTCGCGAGGAATTTGGCTTTCGATCCACGTTTTTCGTGATGCTGGCGGCGTTGTTTGTGGACTTGGGAAACACGGTGGCGGAATTTGCTGGAATCGCCGCCTCCATGCAGATTTTCGGCGTTACGAAATACATTTCGGTGCCTGTAGCGGCGGTCACCGTGTGGTTTCTGGTGCTGCGCGGCACCTACCGGCAGGTAGAGAAGATCTTTCTGGTGGCCTGCGTCTTTTATATCTCCTACATTTTTTCGGCTTTTCTGGCGCGGCCCGATTGGCTGCTGGCGGCTCGCTCCACAGCGATTCCCTCCATCCATTGGACGCAGGATTACTTCATATTGCTGATTGCTCTGGTGGGCACCACCATTGCGCCCTGGCAATTTTTTTATTTGCAGGCGGGGTTCGTCGAAAAGCGGGTCGGGCCCCGGCAATACAAGCATGCCCGGTGGGACGTGCTGGTGGGCAGCATCACGTGCATGGCCATCGTGGGGTTCATCATCGTCTGCACCGCGGCGACCCTGAACAAATCGGGGATGACCCATATCTCCGATGCGGCTCAGGCGGCCCAGGCGCTCCGGCCACTGGCGGGGAAGTATGCCAGCTACCTTTTCGCGTTTGGATTATTCAACGCCTCACTATTTGCCGCCTCCGTCCTGCCCCTATCCACCGCCCATGTGATTTGCGAAGGCTTGGGATTCGAGGCCGGGATTGACCGCAAGTTTGGTGAAGCGCAGATTTTCTATGGCTTGTACACCGCGCTGATTGTAGTCGGCGGAGGCATTATCCTATGGCCGCGCGCGCCATTATTTAAGATACTTCTGTTTTCGCAGGTCGCCAATGGAGTATGGCTGCCGGTAGTGCTGGTTTTCATCATGTTATTGATTAACCGGCGCGACCTGATGGGCTCCATGGTCAATACGCGAGTATTCAATGTGGTTGCATGGACAGTAAGCGTATTTATGATCGTCCTTACGGTGGCCTTTTTGTACATTTCCGTGGCCAATCCCTCCGCCGCCGGAGTAGTAGGTANNGGTAACTGGCTGCCGCATTTGCCAAAATGGCCCCTATATTGAGCTGCTGGCCTCTTTTTACGCCCAAGCACTGTTGTGCTTGGGCCGCCTGGAGCCTGCAGTTTACATCGCGGCTGCAGGGTGTATGGTCTCACCTGGATTTAGAGAGAAAATGAGGCCTCGACTAAACGTCTGGGAGGCCTGCCGGCCGTGCTCTGTTTTGGCGGAAGCTTGCTCGGGCAATCCCCAACCGAGGCCCCACCCAAGCCCAAACCGGACTGGCGTATCGTTTATGGTAAAGGTTTCGAGTTCGGTGTACGGGAGCCTGAAGGTTGGCGGGGAGATACGGGTGAAAACGCCTCCAAGCGCAACGTCAACATCATTTTCTTTCCCGCTGCCCAAGACCCCGATGAAGCGGATGTTAACAACCGGGTGAAGCTCAGCGCGAAGTCAGACGAAAACACTGTTCAGGACATGAACTATGACATGCGCCAGTATAAGCAAAAGTACCCCTTGGTTGAATTCAGTGACATGGCGGTGGCGCACGGGGAGTACAAGACGTATGCAAAGGTGTTCTTTATTTCCTTACATTTTCACGATTATGTCGCCTATCGTAACCCCGGCCCCAAGGTGGGCATGAACTTCTCTTTCGCGATGTCGAAGAAGGGTGTTCCGGCGACTGACGCGGAGCTGAAAGCCTATGAGAGCATTTTTGAATCTAAACGATGGCCGGGTGCGCCGGTGGTTACAATGGGGACGGCAATCCCGACTTGGCCGCGCCCGGCGCAGTTGGCGGCTTTGACATTTACATGGGATCCGGCAAGGGAACCTTTCAACCGCGGATGGCGTTCGACAGCGGCGTCCCTATCGGTAAGATCGCCACGGGCTTTCTGCGCAATCAAACCAATGGTTATGCCGACATCGTGGCTACTGGCGCCGGTCCGGACATAACTGTGTTTTTAAATCAGATGACAAGTAAGTAGCCCGTTACCTGCGGCGACCCTTGAATGAATCGGGAAAGAGGCTATAGGGAGTATGGCTGCCCATGGTGGTGGCCTTCATCAGCAACATACGAGATTCTAATCACCATGAAAGTGCATATTTCGAAACTGCGGCAATCTTTGCGATCGCGTCAATACCCCTGGTAAAGCTTTTTACTGCGAGATTACCATTTGCGAAGAACTCTGAAGGGTCACCGTATTGATGGGGAGAAAAGGAAGATAGCCGTGGAACGTGTACTGAATCTTTACCTTTACGGTGCTGCCCGGGGCATTATTCGGTGACCAGGTAGTAGTAACCGTCATGTTACTGGTATTCAAGCCGCCGGCAATGCCCTGTGCATAAGTGGTCATTTGCGCCGCGGTTATGGCTCGCGTGCTGGCCGATCCCCGCACCATGGCATAACGGCTGCTCTGACGCGCCATATTCGATATCCAGGCGGTGTCATAGAGCAGTTGACCGGCCTCCACTATCCCCGCGAGGAGAGTCATTAGAAGCATGGCGGAAAGGCTGGCTTCCACCAGCAGGCTGCCTCGTTCTCCGCGAAAGCGCCGGAATACGCTCATTGGCTATTTTGCCCTCATTGTGGCCGTGGAGTTCACTACGATAGGATTGGGGATCCCGGGCCAGGGAAACATGGGAGTCACGGACTTCTGGGTGGTGACCGTCACATAGAGCTCGTAAGGACTGGATGGTCCGCATGCCGAAAGGGCCATACCGCAACTAACAGTAAGTGGCGTCCCCGGACACCTGCACGTATAATTTGCCGACGAGGTCATCCCCGATGTATCCACGGCATCATTGGTGGCCGCGGTCTGCATTCCAGCTGTGTCGTTCGCCAGGGTCAAGGATCGAGCGCCGTATTGGACGCCGGCATGGGCCGCGTTGGTTACCTCGATGCTGGCGTAAAAGATACGCCCGAAATCAATCACACCGAGTAGCACCAGGGAGAGCAGGGGCCAAACCAGCGCAAGCTCTAGGAGTGCGGTGCCTTTTTGTTTCGCGTGCTTTTGCCTGGAAAATAAGCTCATCTCGGATCCTCTAAATTTACTCCAGTGCGGTAACCGCCGTTCGCCCATTGCCCGGTGTGCGCCCGGGTCGCTGGCCCATTATTCTCCAAGGGTGGCGACCTGTATCGGGGAGCCGCCCTGCAAGCCGGTATAATTCGCGCTCAGGTTCATCCCCCCCGCGAAAACTATCGTGTCAGCGACAATGATGGTGTAGCTGGCGCTGGTATTCGTCCCATTGGCTACAGTGAATTGGGTTCCCGGAAAGTAAAGAGCCCCTGAGAGTGCCATGGTGGCGCCGCCTTGGAGCTGGGTGGCTGAGTTGGATGTATTGGCCGTAGTGATGCTGCGATCCTGAAACAAAAGCATCCCCAAATAGGTTCCCGAGGTCGGCGCGCTTAAAGTTACATTTACTCCGTTATCCATGACGACCGGTGCGAAGGAATATGTACTATTTTTGGTAACATAAAATGTTACGCCCGTGCCCGTTTCCGTTGTGCCGCCAGCAAAGTGCATGCCACCGCCGACAATAATGTAGGTTCCAGGGTTGAAGACCGCGGTCATTCCATTGGTAACGTTCAATCCATTGCAGTAGGTGCCAGGGCTCAGAGTGACATGGGAGCCCCCATTCTGAGGAGGATAGTTGGTGTAGGTGCAGCTTCCTACTGTGGGCGCGGGTACGGCGCCGAGGGGATCGGAAAGAGGCAGCACGCTCGTCTTCGGCGTAGGAGATATGTGGCCATTATTGTCGGTGTAATAGCTGCCCACAATGTTAACGGCCGTGCCGCTGATGGACGCGGAACCGGTGGAGTATACGGCTTTGCTGTTCGAAGAGTCGGATATAATTCCGCATCCGACAACCACTTGCGCGTCATTGCTGGCCTCGATAGCGTCGGCCGCCGTGGGATCGAGCGCAAAGACGCAGTTGGGACTACTCACCTGAGCTGCGACGGCCCTCGCTGTTACCGTCGCCGAATCGGTATTCAGGACGCGCATGAAGAAGGTCGGTACGCTGCGGCTTATGATAGCCTCCACCGCATAATTACTTCCCAAATAGTAGCCCGATTGCGGCGGATTATTGATGGTCACAGTGACATTATTTGTGCCGTTAGTGAAGCCGTTGGAGGCGGAATCGGTGTCCGCCGCGGCAACTAAACCCGTGGTATCGCCGCGCACAATTTCCTCGGCTCCCGCCTGGGCAGCCGCGTCGGCCGCTGTCTGCATTTGCCGCTGGGTGTATTCCAGATAGCCAACATCGAAAGCGATGCCCAGAGCACCCATCAGGCCAGTCAATCCGAGGGCCACTAGAACCAAGGTATAACCTTTCTCGCTTCGTCCCCGTATCTTGTTTTTTTTCATAGTGAGGGGCATCCCGTCGCAGGAGTTTCAGAGATATTTCGGGTTAGGCTACTGATCCGCTCGGCGAAGCTTCCTAGCTGAAAGCTTCGCCAGCCGGATTCCACCCACACACCCCGAGAATGAAAACTCCCAAGCGGTTTATGCAAGTACGCTTCCATATTGGCGAACGAGCGCCTGAGATTCGCTAATGAGCGCCTCGTGCTAAGCGCGGAATATCTGTCCCAGCGCCGCCGCCAGCCGTTGGTCATAGGTATCCCTATATTGTGGAGGCGATTGCATGCCCCGGAGTCCGGAGACTGCAGCCGATTCTGAATGGGGCGTTAAAGCGCAAACCCCTGGCCGGTTACCCTGACACCGCCTATCTAACGCGCATAAGTGTGACCATAAATAGGCATCTGAACGTCCCGGAGTGTTCACGTATGGTTACACCGGGTCGCAGGTGCCGGCTTTGCTCTTTCTGCGATGGAGATGCCGCAATGGTTTTGAGCAGTTAGAAATGATTTCCATTGGCTGGCCCGCCTGTGGAGATCCCGCAAGCCGCCGGGCGGCAAACAGATCAGTTAAACGTCATTAATTGCATGGGCAAGTGAAATGCTTTGCGTTCATCGCGGGCACGTGTTAGTTTTCGGCGAGCATATCCGTATCGTATTGGAAGACCCGAGGAGAGATCCCGCGGATTGTAATTTTCCGCGAACAGAAAATCGCGAAGCCAGGTCAGGGCCCATACTGACCAAGGAACNNGCCATCATCATGGATGGCAATGGACGCTGGGCCCAGCAGAGGCGCTTGCCCCGCGTGGCGGGCCATCGCGCCGGAGTCAGCGTGGCACGCGAGACGATTGAGACGTGTGCACGGCTGAAGCTGCAGGCCCTGACGCTATACGCATTTTCGCTGGAAAACTGGAGACGCCCGCAAGCCGAAACCGCGTTCCTGATGCAGCTTCTGCGGCAGTATTTGAAAAAAGAGTAGCCGGTCATTCACCGCAACAATATCCAGCTGCTGGTGATTGGGCGTTCGGAGCGTCTTCCCGAAGCTGTCCGCCGCGATATTGCAAAAGCGATGAAGCTGACCTCCGGGAATACGGGTATGAAGCTTATCGTCGCGCTGAATTATGGCGGTCGCGCGGAACTGGTGGACGCGTTCAATGCCGTACTGGACCGGGTCAGGCAAAACGGCCAGTCAGCCTTTCATGTGGACGAAAAAACCATCTCCGACCATTTGTATACCGCCGGTCTGCCTGATCCCGATTTGCTGATTCGCACCAGCGGGGAAATGCGCGTNNTATGCCGAGCTTTACGTTACCGAAACCCTATGGCCCGATTTCGCTCGTGCACGCTTGCTGGAAGCGTTTCTGGAATATCAGCGCCGTGAAAGGCGATTCGGCGGACTTGTCGACGGCGTGGTGGAATCCGTAGCAACGAATAAAGCTGCCGACAAATCCCGTATAGATAAACCCCGCAGGGCCGATAAACCAGATACCGTGGGCAAGAACTAATTGATGCTGGGCCGCATCGTCACTGCGCTTGTATTAATTCCGGTGGTGGTGGCGCTGGTTTGGTGGGCCCCTTCCGCAGTGGTCGCCGGAGTGCTGGCGATCGTGCTTCTGCTGACTCTCCACGAATTTTTTGATCTCGGTGCACCTGAATACACCACCGGCGGCATGCAAATACGCTCGCGGGGCTTGCGCCCGTTCCGGGCATGGACAGCGGCCTGCGCCGTACTGTTGATTTTCGCGCAATGGTCGGCGGGGCAGTTTGAAGTTCCCCCTCTGCACTATGGTGTGGAGATCATACGTAATCGCGTTTATTGGAATGTATCCCTGGATATGTTTCTGGTGATCTTTGCCT
>PKXT01000354.1 GCA_003133505.1 Acidobacteriota bacterium | reverse complement strand
ACGGCGAAGGTTCCGATGAGAGCCACCGGAATCGCCAGCAGCGGAATCAGTGTGGCGCGCCAGCCCTGCAGGAAGATGTAAACCACGAGAATAACAAGTCCCAACGCTTCCAGGAGCGTGATGAGAATCTCGTGGATCCCCGCAGTCACCGCCTTGGTAGTGTCAAGGCTGACAGTGTAGACCATGTCTTGCGGGAGTTTTAGGGCTAGCTGCGCCATGCGCGCTCTTACGAGCTCCGCGGTTTTTACCGCGTTCGATCCGGGGAGCTGGTAAAAAGCAAGAATAGCGGAGGGCTTTCCGTTATATCGTCCGACCAGGTTGTAGGTTTGAGCGCCCAGTTCAATCCGGGCCACATCTTTCAGGCGCACGATTGAGCCATCAGGATTGGCGCGCAGGATAATATTCTCAAAATCTTCGGCGCTGGTCAGGCGCCCCTGCGTGCGCACGGTATAGGTGAACACCTGCCCCTTGGGTATCGGCTCCCCGCGNNGGTATCGGCTCGCCGCCAATCTGGCCCGCGGGATTTACATTGTTCTGGGTCTGCAGAGCCTGGACAATCTGTGGAACGGTGATTCCCAGATTCGCCAGATGATCGGGTTTCACCCATATGCGCATCGCGTACTGGCCAGCCCCGAATATCTGTACCCGGCCGATTCCCGGGACTCGGGTCAGTTCATCCGCAAGATTGATATAAGCGTAGTTTGCGAGGAACGTGCCGTCATAGGTTTGATTGGGCGAATAAAGCGAAATCAACATCAGTGGAGCGGTCTGTGATTTCTGGACTGTCACGCCTGCCGTGTTTACCTGGCTTGGTAGCTGCGATTGGGCCTGCGACACCCTTAATTGGGATAGCACCTGGTCGGTATTCGGATNNGCCACGGATTGCTCGAGCGTCTGCGCATCCGCGCCCGGGTAGAATGCCTGAACCAGAATTTCCGGCGGAACAATGTCGGGGAATTGCGCCGTGGGCAAACTTAGCATGGCCACCACGCCACCGATGACCATCAAGATGGAAATGACCATCGCCACAATCGGGCGTCTAATGAAAAATTTGGACATGACCTATTTGCCCTTCGGCATCCTGCCAGGGGCTTGGGACGGTGATGTCGTCTCGGGCGGAGCCTGCTGAGGAAGCACCTGCATTCCGTCTCTAAGCTTCAATATTCCCTCAGTCACCACTCGCTCATTAGGGTCAACACCGCTAGTGATGATCCAGTCGGAGCCAATCTCCGGCCCCAGTGTTACATTTCGAATGTGCACAGTGTTGTCGGGGCCGACCACCNNTGACGAACTTCCGTCTCCGCCTTGATTCGCCCGAACTGTCCGGGGCGCAATAAATTGTCCCGATTGGGAAAACTACCCGCAATCCGGATGGTGCCGGTCTGTGTGTTTACCTGACGATCGACAAAAACAATCTTTCCCGGATACGGATAAACACTTTCATTTCCTAGTTTCAATTGCAGCGGCACGGCATTTCCGCTGCTCAGCAAATCTGATCTCCCTCCTGCCTTTACCCGGTTGGAAAGAGCCAGATATTCCTGCTCGCTGATGGCAAAGAAGACCTTGATTGGATTTACCTGTGAGACGGAGGTGAGCGTGGTCGATGGGCTAACCAGATTTCCCACCTGTGTCTGCGCCTGGCCGGCGATGCCGGTAATCAGCGAACGAACTTTGGTAAAGCCCAGATTGAGTTGGGCTTGTTCTACCCCCGCTTGGGCACTCTGAACCGTGGCTTCCTGCCCGGCCTGCTGCTGCACGTCGTTATCGAGCTGGCTTTTTGCGATGGCGCGAAGCTCGGCCAGGGGGGTATCGCGCTTCACATTAATTTTGGCGAGTTGCAGTTGTGCCCGCGCCTGCGCAAGCTGCCCTTGTGCCTGATCCAGCGTCGCCTGCAACGGCCGGGGATCAATCTCAAAAAGAATTTCGCCGACATGTACAACGGAACCCTCTGTGTAGTTCTGCTTAATTAGGTAGCCGGATACTTGGGGTTGAATCTGTGCGTTCACGTATCCGTCGAGGGTGCCCAGCCAGTCGCCGTAGATCGGCACATCGCGTTGTTCCACCATACGGACGTTTACGGGCAATGGGCCAGTCTGTTGAGGCGGCGGCTTCTTTTCACAACCGGCCAGCGCCAGCAGGCAGACAGCCGAAAGTAGGGGAACAGGGACGTGTCCAAAAATCCGTTTGCCAGGAAACATATAATTCAAAAGCTCCATTTAGCTAAGGCCCTGCCGCAGCAAGACAACTGGCAAAAACCCCGCAGCCTCGTGAATTACGGCGTGTATGTAATCATCCAATATTTCCATTCAGGACTCCAATCGGGGTTGTTATAGCCGGTCCTCCAATTGCGTAAGGCAATATCCGTGATGAGAATTTCGCGCGCTTGGATGGGCGCTTGGCGGAGGGATAGTAGCGTCCCGGGGACGAACGGAATCTTCTGATGACGTTGCGAGGTGACGACCTGGCAATTTCTAGCCTCGCCAGGTCGAGGTGCAGGTCTCGCGGGCTTTCGCATGGGGCCTGTCTTACTGCGAATTTTTTGTCGTTACACGCTGGATTTATGGGTTGTATTTCGCGAGCCAGTTGGAAATTTCCCCCACGACGTTCCGGCGTTGCTCCGCCAGACGGGGGAAATGCGGCGACCCGGGATAGGTAACCATGCGCACCGTCTTTCCACGCTCTGCCAGCAGGATAAAAAACTCGCGTCCCTGCAGCACTGGTACACGCCGGTCGGCCTCGCCCTGCAAAATCAACAATGGCGTGGTGACTCTGTCCGCATACATTACCGCGGAATATCTCAGAAAGGGCGCGGGATCCTTTTCCTGTAGCCGCGCGTCATAGTCCGTTTGCGGAATGTCGCTGGTGGGAATGAAACTCAGCCAGTCGGTAATTCCCGCGCCTTCAATTGCCGCGCGATAGCGGTTGGTCTGTGTAACCGTCCATGCGGTCATGAATCCGCCGCCGCTCCAGCCGAACATGGCCAGCCGATTCGGGTCCGCCCACCCCTGCGCGATCGCATAGTCCGTTGCACTGTCCACGTCGCGGTAGGCGACGTCCCCAAAACTCTGGTAAAGAGCGTTGAGGAATTCGGATCCATAGCCAGTTGATCCGCGATATTGAGGCTGCATGACCACGTATCCCTGGCCGGCTATTATCCGCGCAAACACGTCAAATTGGAGGGTATCATTGGCTTCCGGACCGCCGTGCGGCAGATTCAGGAACTTGTACTTCGTGCCGGCCGTGTAATGCGCCGGGAACGTCAGGATGCCTTGTAGTTTCGTTCCGTCTTTTGCGGTCCAATTCACCGCGCGCACTTCGCCAAGGTCCACATCGGCCAGCGTGTCGTCACCTTCGTGGGTTATGCGATTGAGGCTGGCACCGTCATTCACCGCGACATTAGTTGCGTGCATGGGATCGCTCACCGCAAATGCCAACGCTTCTGGCGCGGACGATAGCGGGGAGAATATCGGGTCGTTGACATTCCCGGCGGGCCACCTGAACGCAGTTTTCAATGCGCCATCCTGGTAGTTGTCAACCTCCATCTGCACTCCGCGATGCATTTCCACCCATACGTTGCCGTGCGGGTCATTTTTTACCGTGGCCGCTGTGCCGTTGAGTCTGGGCGTGCGGTCCACTGGAGAACCGCCCCCCGCCGGCACCGTCCACACATGGTCGGGTGTTAAAACACTGGTGGTAGTGCTGGCAAAGGCGAGTTCGCGTCCGGCGCTGGTCCAGGCAATGCCACTTGACGAATTGGGTATTTCCGCGATTCTCCGCGTCCCAGTCGCCGTGCACACGTCCACGGAGGAATTAACATCGTGATGACCGATATGCGGGCTCTGACTCAGCACCGCGATTTGGGTGCCGTCGGGAGACCATGCAATACCGTTCACATCTTTCAAGGTTGGGCACCACCATGTGCCATTCTCGNNCCGCCATGCAAGCCGACAACGTAGAGGCTCGTTTCATCGTTTTCAACGACGGTGCGGACGTCATCCAGCGGATCTTTCGGGCGCGGACTGGCCAGCACGGCGAATCGCGTTCCGTCTGGCGAAATAATCGCGTCATTGATGCCATTGGGTAGCGCTAATATTTGCATCAATGCGCCTTTTGTCAGGGGCACGATTGCGAGTTGCTCGTTATCATCGGCCTTCAAAGAACCATAGAGCGCCGGGCCCTCTTTCATGAACCCAGTAGGCATAAATCCAATGGGGATAAAGTGCTCGGGCAGATCCAATTTCTGGCCGGCGCTCTTATCATTTTTCTGGCCGTCTTTCTGTCCCGCCTCTCTTAGAGCGGAAGCATTGCGTGGAAGCAAATGCCATTCGTGCTTGGCCGGTCCCTTCGTCCCGTCGTAACTCACTTCGTAGAGGATGGCGCTTCCGTCAGGGGAGATATCCACCGGCCGCGCATTATGGATTTGCGAATAGTCATCAGCGCCGAAAGGATGTTTGTCAGCCGCCCAGGCAGGTGTCATAACCATCGCGCCGATGAGGATCGTGAACAGCAATAAGCCACGCGGGGTCAATCGCCACAAATGTTGACTTGTCATCTCGTCCCTCGCCAGTTTAGACGTCATTACGTGGCAATAGTTGTTATTGTTGCGCAAGCATCACTTGGTATCCGAAATTTCAACTGAATGCATCAAGTAAATTATTGATTACATGTGGCGGGTAACCAGGAATATAGCTATGCCCATTGCGCCAAAAATAGCAAAGCTGGCGAGGGTAATATTTCCCAAGCCTGCTAGCGGATCGTCGTTCAGCAGGCGTGATACGAATTGAGCTGACACAATGGAAGCGGGCGCTGCAATTCCGACTATGAGGGCAAGGTAGGGCCAGCTCCAGCTGCTTCCCACCAAACTGGCCGCAATCGTGGATATTATGGCGAATGCAACCGAGGCCGCCAGACCAGCCACGGTTTTGGGCCCCATGGCCATCAGGCGCGCCTCGTCATCCGCGAGTGGTTATTCCGATTCTGGGCAAGCACGGCCTTTGTGGCCAGTGCGTCCGTGGGCGCGGATGGCGATCAGCAACCGGCGTTCTTCATGCATCAGGTCGTCAGCCCGCTGCTTGGTAAAGGATCGTTTGCGGGTTGAGGGGTCCAGCAGATTCTGAGTGTCTACCAACTCTCCGTGCAATGCTTCCAGCAATTCGCAGGCCATGCACTACCTCCAATTAAATTATAGTCCGCAATCTGATTATTGTCTCGCGGGCGTGCCACGGTGTTGCACAGCCCAAAGGACTGGGAATGCTCTCAAGCGTCTAGTTCTTGACGCCGGCTCGCGCATTGGCAACCACCGCGCCAGAGGCCAAATCCGTGGCATAGAAATCGTTCTTAGACCACTTGGCTAGTCTCCCGATTTTTAATTGAGCATCGGCGAGACTAGCCACGCAGCCCCGCCATTGGATGTTTCCGTCCGGAAATTTCTCGAAGATATCAAAATTGTATTCCAATGGTTCCCAATGCCGCAGGCCCAATGAGCCAAGCCGTCTAGCTACGTGCGGCGTTTTAAGGAGCACGATTAGGCTGAATCGTCGCTAAACTGTCCAGCCTGACCGTGCTGAAAAGGTGAATCTTATGCGCTCATGCGCTCCATGTGGATGCCCAGTGTGCGCTCCAACTGGCAGAGTTCTGAACGCTGATCCCTGCCAAATAGAGTAGATGCCACGCCACGCTCGCCCGCGCGTCCGGTGCGGCCAACGCGGTGGATGAAGTTTTCGGCAATCTCAGGCAAATCGTAATTAATAACGTGAGCAATGTCTTGGACGTGGATGCCGCGCGATGCCAAATCGGTGGCCACCAGTACCCGGTAACGCCCCTGTTGAAAGCCCGCCAGCGCGGCGGTTCGCTGCGATTGGGAGCGGTCACCATGAATCATGGCTGCCGCGAATCCATCGCGGGTCAAGTTCTTGGCTAGGCGCTCGGTTCCGCGTTTGGTCCGAACAAAAACCAGGCAGCGGCCCGTTTCCTTGGACAGCAGGCGATGCAACATTTCCTGTTTGCGGTCGGATGCAACCTCAAAAGCCTGCACGCGCACGTTTTCGGAGGGCTTTAACGTGGATCCCAATGCGACGCGGACGGGATTCTTCATGTAATCGCCGACCAGGTGTGCAACGGATGCCTCCAGCGTTGCGGAAAAGCACATTGTCTGGCGGTCCTTGGGAAGTACGGCGGCAATTCTGCGTATGGCTGGGAGAAATCCCATGTCGAGCATACGATCCGCTTCGTCGAGGACGAGCATCTTCAATCCGCGAAAGTTAATAAGCTTTCGTTCGAGAAAATCCTCCAGCCGGCCCGGAGTAGCGACTACAAGCCGGGCTCCGCGCCGCAGCACACCTAGTTGGTGTCCTTCGGCCAGCCCTCCAATAACCAGCGCGGCGGGAGAAAGCTGCTTGCCGCTCAACGCGTTATATTGTTCCACCACCTGCATGGCCAGTTCGCGCGTGGGAACCAGCACCAGCGCGGTAATTCCGGGTGTCTTGTTTTGAAGCAGCTGTTCCATCACCGGGATCAGGAACGCCAGTGTCTTGCCCGTGCCGGTTTGCGCCGTGGCGAGTACGTCCTTGCCTTTCAGGGCTTCGGGTATCGCGGCGGCTTGCACCGGGGTCGGTATTGAAAATTGAGCTGACGATAGCCGTTCTTTTGTGTACGGCGATATCGGAAGCTCTGTAAAACTCTGCATTTAGTCTTGCCTTTTTTTCTGGCTCAAACTATTGCTGCCGCGGGTGCGGATTTCCACACACGCAGCACTAACAATGTCGGCCAGCCTTATTTTTGAATTACGCCGAAAACTTACGGAGAAAACTGAAGCGGGGTATTCTCAGATCAAACTGTAACCAGAGCGACCACACGACACAGCCGTGGTATTGAGCGCAAAAGCAGTATACCACATCCGACGGTGCTTTGCCGAACTAAATTATGGATTCGGATAATCGCTAGCTTGGTGAGGCCTCAACGACAAAAGGCCTGAGAAAAGCCGGGCGCTAACTGCGTCCATTTGGTACGCGGTGAACGACAGCCATTAAGGCTGTGAGGGAGCGCTGTCCGCAGGGTTGCCATTTGGCGAATTGGCATTCGGCGGGTTGTTCCTAGCGCTGCCGCTAGGGGCATTACCTTTGGCGAGGTTATTGTGCCGACAGGGATTTCCGTTTCCCTCGCCGGTAGGTAGATTTGCGTCGCGATCACAGGACTCAATCGCCTTCTCCTGCTCCGGCGCGATTTCGTCGGCAATTTGCTTGCGGGCATCCTGACGCGCTTGGCGTACCTGAGTCTTCTTATCGGCATCAGCCAGCGATGAATCGCCGCAGATGGTTTCGATTTGCGACCGGGTCTGTTGCAGGATGCTCATCCGCTTGTCCATTAAGTCCTTGGAAATACCCGCGCGCACCAAACAGGCATTCCTGGCGCGACGTTGTTGAGCGGGCGTCATCGAAGGCTGTTGGCTGGAATTACCCGGCTCCTGCGAAGCGGGCGCCTCAGCTTGCGCCGCCGGTGCATTCTGTGGCTGCGAAGTCTGAGCCACTGAAGCGTAAGCGGCAGTCGAGGGAAGCAGAGCTGGGATCGCCATTCCCGCCAGAATTACAACGGACGTGGTGAAGATTAGTCTTTTTAGGTTCATCGTATTGTTAACCCCGATTGGTGGAGCATGTTGTGAGAAATTATGCCGGTGCGGGCAGCCGGCGCAGAAATTCGTAGTTGTCAAAAACTACCGCGACGCGAGCCCCTTTACCATCGGGCTCAATGCGCACCACACTCCCCCGGCACCGCACCTTGCTGAAACTTACCGAATTTCCGCTGCTGGGCAGAGCCATCACGATCTCCACGGGGCACCGGTCAACAAGCCTCGAAGCTATCTTAAAATAAATCCCGCAGGAATTCACGTTCTCTGTGGAGGCCCGCACTTCCGCCGAATGCCCACGTCATTCCACCGGACAATTATGGAGAGACCCACCGTGTACCGCCGTCGGGCTCGCTTTTCCAAGTATTGGGCATTTCTTTCCATAATGCTACTAAGCTACAAAATCAGTAGCGGACGAGCAATAGCACATTAGGGCTATTCGATAGCCCACTTAAGGCCTAGGTTCACAGTACCACTGTACGGCTTGGCTATGGAAAGCCCCGCGAACAGGGCCACCGTGCCCTTAAGGGTTCCGGTAGGCCTTCAAAATATCATCCAGGGAGATAACGCCTTCCAGCGTCTGCCGGTTAACTCGACTGGCGACAGCCAGGAACGGCCAATCGGCCATCAGGCGCAAAGCTTCTTCTATCGGTTGATCCGGAAATACAAATGGAACAGGTCCGCGACCCCGAACTTCGGATACCAAAGTTTCGGGGTGATCGGCCGCTGTGCGCCGCAATTCTTCCAGGGAAAGAATCCGCCACCCCCCCTCTGGCTGGTCCGCCAACCACCAGGTATCGGCTGACTGCGCAAGCCTTTGGGAGATGGGGCCAGTCTCCTCGCCAAAGTGGAGAACTGGGATAGGAGAATCCCGAACAGCATCCTCGACGCGCAAGACCCGTTGCTCACGCAATTCCTCCAACGAAGGCAGAACAATGCCGTTTTGTCGCGACAGCATGTCAAATAATGGAACCGGCTGGTAATGCCGGGCAATGAAATAAGCAATCAGATTGGAGATCATCACGGGAAGAATGATCGAATAGTCACCGGTGATTTCAATCACCATGAAGACGGATGTAATTGGCGTCCGGAGAAATCCCGCAAACATTGTGCCCATCCCGACCAGCGCGAAAGCAGCCTCTGACCCAGCCAGTTGGTGGAAAAAGTGTTGTTCCAGGCCACCCACCGCTCCGCCAAGCATGGCGCCAATAAAAAGAGTGGGAGCGAACATTCCCCCGGGAGTGCCGCTAGTGAAGGAAAGGCTGGTGGCCACGATTTTAGCGAGGGCCAATAGCAATAATAAGCGCCAGGTGAAATCGCCATGCATTGCTCGGTCAATCGATGGATAGCCGGCCCCCATCACTTCCGGCAATTTCAATCCGATTATGCCAATCAGCAAACCGGCGGTGGCTGGCAGCAGGTTGTGCGTCCAGTTGGGCAGGGAGCGCAGTCGGGGGACCCCCCACGCGATGATTCGCGTGAAAATTATTGAGGCGCCCCCGCCCGCGATGCCCAACACGGCATAGGCCAGCAGCTCGAGCGGGTTTTGCAGGCGGAACGCCGGGATGCGAAAGAGGGGCGCGCTGCCCAGGAACCAGCGCATTACCACGACGCTGGAAACCGCGGAAAGAATAATGGCGCCCAGGATTCCCCCGCTCCACACCCCAATAACTTCCTCAATTACGAAAATCACAGCAGTGATCGGCGCGTTGAAAGCAGCGGCTAGGCCAGCGGCGGCTCCCACTGGTGCGATCAATCGAAGCTTTTCCCGGGACAGCCGAATATGGCGGCCCAGTAGTGAGGCGATCCCCGCGCCCATTTGGAGCGAAGGATCCTCCGGCCCTAGAGAATGTCCACNNCCAATGGCCAGGGCGCAGCACACGAACTTTCCGATGACCGTACGAAAGGGGACGTAACCGTCGAAAATGTAAACGGCCGCTTTGGTTTGATTTACTCCGGTGCCTCGCGAACGCGGGAACACGTACCACAACAATGCGGCTACGACCAGGCCCGCCACCGTGGGCGCCGCTAATACGCGCCAGGGAGATGGCGTTAGCGATGATCCCAATAACTCCCAGTGCGTCCATTCAATGGCTACGCGAAAGCACACCACGGACAAACCAGAGAACATGCCTATCAGTACGGCGAGAAATAGAAAGAGCGAGTCTTCTCCAAACGTGAGGGCCTGCCTTATTCGAGAAATCCAATGATGCGGTATGGGTTTGAGAGTGCTACTCGGCTCGCCCATGATCAACGGGGAAGGCGAATTGTTATCGTCGTCGTCCTTCATCTGGAATCGTCGTGGGGCATTCGTGCAAGCTCAAGGAGACTCAAATCCATTCCAGAGGGGGCGCCGCACTCTTTAGCAGTGAGTTTTTCAATGTCAAACACCAAACCCATCAAGTCCGCGGTTCGTTCTGGATGGGTCAGCATCTCGGCGTCCGTCGTCCACGGCGCCATCAGGGACACCCGCGCGGAAGCGGTGGGTAGGCCGGCGTCGCCCGGTAAATTGCCATTGGTGCGTGGTAAGCGATTCACACAGTTTTGCAGCCGGTTCGCCGCGGAGTGAAAGGCATTTCGGGTGCGCATCATGACGGCTGCTTTTGAAAGATCATGCTCGAAAGGGTCAATGCTCATGACCGTTTGTGTCGACGCCAGAGCCTGCTGAATCGTAACGTCGTCTTTTGCTTGCTCCCTCGCTCTTAGCAGGTAGCGTTGGGCGATGGAATACATTCCCAAGTCCATCGCCGCTGTACCTGCTCCCTTAAGCGCTTGGGCGTCGCCGGGTTTTGCCCCGAGAACTATTTGAAACTCACGCAAAGCGCGGTTGGCATCTCCAGCCTGGAGAAATAATTGACCGGCGCGCACTTGGCTTACGGAGTCGTCCGGTGGCACTGCGGCTGCGAGGGAGATTAGTTCAGCTTCAGCGTCCGCAATGTCATAGTGGTCCAATAGGAATTGGGACAATTCCTCGCGAACTCTGACAGGTTCCTGCGCTTCGTCCTCGGGCCACCGTCCGTAGATTGCATTGTGATAGTAGCGCAAGGCTTCTTCACCGGATTTTTTATGCGATGCCAGGCGTGCGAGCTCCAGATTCGCCGGGCCGTTGCCGGCATCTCCGGCTAACAGGTTCTCAAGATACACTCGTGCTTCTTCGCCGCGGCCGCGCGCAATTAGAGACTGGGCCAGCTTCAGTTGGGTCATGGGATCGTCGGGGTGGAACGCGAGTGAATTCCGGAACGCTTCCACCGCTCGCGCGGGGTTTCCGTCGTGCAGGGCGCTAATTCCCTGGGCGAACCACGCTTGGGAAAGGGCGGTCTCTCCAGTGTGATAGCTGCGTGATAATAGGCCAGTAATTAAGAATGCCGGCAAGAGCATAGCAAGAGCTAATAGAAGAATCCGTTCGCGAGGCGCGACCGCCATGTGCTGCCGGCGGGCGCAATTTCGGCAGGCTGTTTCATCTGGCGGCAGCCAATTGCCACAGCGGGGACAGTATTGGCCGGATTGGACTGCGGATTGGCCGTTCATTTGTTTCATCGCACAGTGCGCATGGTTGTAGGATAACGTAGTCGCCGAATGAAAGTTTCGATAACCCGAAAACGCGCTGCGGTATTGCGCCGCCGATTGAGTGGCAAAAACCGCGCCACGCAAGCTTCGAAGACTTATTTACGCAACAGACGCCGGACGGTTTGATGGCAAATCAGGAATGGTCAATCAATCCGTGGTGAATAGCGTAGAGGGCAAGTTCCAAACGGTCGGAAACCCCCAGCTTATCGAAGATGTTATGCAGATGATTTTTTACGGTCTGCTCGCTGATGAAAAGTTTTTGTCCAATTTCACGGTTCCGAAAGCCCTGCGCAACATGTTGTACAATTTCCCGCTCGCGGTCACTCAACAGGGGTTTCTCCCGCCTTCCTCCGCCTTCTGCTGATCTCTTGAATGCGTTGACCACTTCCGAGGTCATCCGGTTGTCCAGCCAGATTTCGCCTAGGTGAACTTTGCGGATGCTTTTCACCAGCAGTTCGCTGGCGGAGCGCTTCAGCACTATCCCACGAGCACCCAGGCGCATGGCTCGCAGAACGTCACGATCCTCCTCGGCGCCCGTAACCACTATTACGTGAGTGGAAACGATTTCAAAGTTTAGTGACTCGAGCACACCCAATCCGTTCTTTTCCGGCATCCTCAAATCTAGGAGCAGAATGTCAGGCTTAAGTTTTTCAACCAGACGCAGGCACTCGTTTCCATCGGCGGCCTCCCCTACGATCGAGATATTTCCCGCGTCTTCCAGCAGCTTCCTGACGCCGTCGCGAAAAAGCTCATGGTCATCGGCTACCAGCACTCGTATGAGAGGCTGTGCCACGATTTTAGGTTTGATCATTTTGTTCCGGGCCGGATCAGATAACTAATTAAAGCCGGACGACGTTTGATCACCGTATTTCATTTTTATCACGCTGAGCCCACTTTGGTACGGTTTCTATCCGGGGGCGTGCCCCTTTATACATCGTGAGAGAGCCACAGATACCACACCATTGGGGACCAATCCGCTGTGGGCTCGCCCAGGATTTCACGGCGATTTGTTGAGTTCTGGTGCATAATCGGATGCAGCGCTGTTACATTGCTCCAATTTCGCGCATCCCGCGCTGATTGGCAGCGTGCGAGGTCCCATATGTCAAGTCTCGTCCATCGCTATACTCGAGCTGAAACCCGGCGAATTCTGGGATTGCGTGAAGACGAACTGCGATATTGGGAGCGCCTCCGCCTCGTTCACCCACAGATTCGCTGGCGCCAGCGTTTTTATTCGTTCAGAGACCTCGCCGTTTTGCGCACTATTCGTGAAATAACGAAATGCCGCGTGTCGGCATGGCGTCTCCATCGCGTCGTTCGCGCTTTCGAGTACCGGATGGACGGCTTGCAGCGCCCGCTGGAACACTTTCGATTCATTGTCCACGGCCGCAATATTGCCGTTGTGCCGCCGGGTGAGCAATCCTCCCCCATTGATCCTTTTTCTGGCCAACTCTTATTTTCTTTTGTAGAAAGAGCGACGAACAATCTCGGCGAAATACCCGTGCGTAGCGCACAACCCTGGTTTGAAGCGGCTCTCGCCTTGGACGATGAACCATCCTCATGTGCGGAAGCGATTCGCCTATACAAACGGGTTCTCGAAATCGAGCCGGACTGGGTAGAAGCGCGGGTGAATCTCGCCGTCGCCCATTACCATCTTGGCGATTTCGGTGAGGCGGTTCGATCATTG
>PKXT01000182.1 GCA_003133505.1 Acidobacteriota bacterium | reverse complement strand
GCCTGTGCTTGTAGCTCCCGCAATGAACGTAAACATGTGGGAGCATCCAGCAACCCAACGGAATGTGAACCTTTTGCGGGATCGCGGCGTTAAGGTGATGGAACCGGAGGAGGGCTATCTGGCCTGCGGAATGACCGGTGCGGGGCGATTGGCGCCTCAGGCAAGAATCATTGACGCGGTGCGAGATATTTTGGGACTTAAGCATGACTTCAGCGGTATGAATGTGCTGGTGACCGCTGGGCCAACGTGTGAAGACATTGACCCGGTGCGGTATCTTACCAATCGTTCATCTGGGAAGATGGGCTTTGCATTGGCGCGGGCGGCCCAGCAGCGTGGCGCGGCTGTGACTCTGATAAGTGGGCCGGTGCAATTGGATTCTCCGCAAGACGTGGAACGCGTCTCAGTGAGAACCGCCGAGGAAATGGAGCAGGCGGTTCTAGAGCGCGGAGTTGATGTGGATGTAATCATCATGGCCGCCGCTGTGGCGGACTATCGCGCCGCCTCGCCGGCATTGCAGAAATTGAAACGCGCCGCGGGGCCCATGACAATGGAACTTGAACCGACGCGCGATATTTTGGCTGCGCTCACAGAAGGTGACGACAGGCGAAATGACGGCACCCGGAATGGTGAACCTTCGCGGGGAAAGCGATTGATTGTGGGATTCGCCGCCGAGACACAAGACCTCTCGAGTAATGCTCGAGAGAAGCTGCGGGCCAAGCGGGCCGATATTATTGTCGGTAACGACTTGACGCGGGAAGGGGCCGGTTTCGACGCGGATACGAACATCGCCACGCTATTTATCCGCGACGGCCGAGAGATTTCACTTCCGTTAATGACTAAGGCCGAGTTGGCCGACCGCGTACTCGATCAAATCCGTGAGCTTCAACTGAAAAACGTGAATAATCCGGCAAGCGAATAGTGACATCCGAAGAGCAGAGTCGTGTCGAAGCATGGCTTCGGTATTTTTCCGATTTGGGCTTTTCCGAAACATACCGGAACCGAGGCTTTAATCCATTGAGCTATGATGCGATGAGGCTTGCGGATAATGCTTCCTATGATCACTCAGCAGATGAATGGCGGCCGCCGGAAGTAATGGCGCGAGTGGCTGCACCAGAGCCGTCTCGCGATTTCACTACCGCCGCCGGTGCATCTTCTGCATTGTCTCCTTTGATTGCCGCTGGATCCTCGGCCACAGCTTCTCCTGCTCCATTGCCAATTCTTCAATCGGCTTCGCTATTTGAAGGATCAAATCGTGTCGAAGATGACTCGATGGATAAGATTCGCGAAACGATTGGCGACTGCACACGCTGCCGGTTGCATGAAAAGCGCAACAAGATCGTGTTTGGAGTCGGCGATACGAAGGCCCAGTTGGTTTTCATCGGTGAAGGTCCAGGGCGCGATGAGGATGTTCAGGGAGAACCGTTCGTGGGCCGCGCTGGGAAATTGCTTACCCAGATGATCGAAGCAATGGGACTGCGCCGCGAAAATGTTTACATCTGCAACGTAGTCAAATGCCGCCCGCCGGAGAATCGCACGCCGGAAAAAGATGAGATGAAGATTTGTTCGCAATTTCTTCTGCGTCAGCTCGGTGTCATAAAACCGAAGGCGATCGTGTGCCTGGGAAATGTGGCGGCGCAGGCGCTGCTGGGGCCGACGACCGGCGTTTCACGAACGCGCGGGCGATGGTTCGACTTCGCTGGATCGCGCTTGATGCCCACTTATCATCCAGCTTACCTGCTACGAAATCCCGCGGCCAAGTCCATCGTGTGGGCCGATCTGCAGCTGGTGATGGCCTTCCTGGGATTGCAACTTTCGCGCTCCGCAAAGCGGGCGCAACCGCCCGCTTGAAGCCCCAATGGGTATTCTTCTAGGGCTGACTGCCGCAGTCTGCTGGGGCGTTTCTGATTTTGTCGCCCGCTTTGCATCGCGGCGTGTAGGAAGTTACCGCGTAAGCTTCTTCATTCAGACAATTGGTTTTTCTGTGCTCATGTTTTTCTTGTGGATCACGGGTAATCTGGGCCGCCTGTGGAGCGCGCATGGCTGGCACGGCTGGGCGTGGGCGGTTGCCGCGGGCGTGTTGAATGCGGTGTGCTCTGTTCTTTTCTACCACTCCCTCGAGATTGGAACGCTCGCGGTGGTGGCGCCTATTTCGGCCAGCTATCCGGCGCTGACGGTAACGCTGGCCCTCCTGAGCGGCGAACGATTCAGCGTGTGGCGTGGCGTGGGAATCGCCAGCACATTTCTGGGAGTGGTCCTCACAGCGACCTCGCCGATGCCGGAAAACGACGCGTCTGGGAAAGAGCAAGCCATCGGCAAGAAACGCCATATGCTCTCGCAAGGGGTTGGCTGGGCGATACTAGCCGCGCTTTCGTTTGGAGTGCTTTTCTGGATCCTGGGTTTTCGCGCGGTGCCCGCGCTGGGGGGACTGGCGTCAGTGTGGGCTATCCGCACGGTTACCGGACTTACGCTGGGTATGGTCGCGTTGCCCGCGCACCAGAGCCTCAAACTTCCCCGCGGCACGGTATGGTGGCTCCTTGCCACCGTAGGCGTGCTCGACACCAGCGCGTTCCTGGCCAATAATTTCGCGCTCCAATGGGGATCCGTTTCCGTGGTCACGGTGCTGGCTTCGCTTTTTAGCGCAATCACGGTATTGCTGGCATGTGTGTTCCTTGGCGAACGGCTGGCGCGCTTGCAATGGTTTGGAATCGTCATGATCCTTGCGGGCGTCGCCTTGGTGAATTGGCGGTAATTTCGACCGCGCTTCCCCTGCTACACTAAATTCCCAATGAGTCCGATTTATTGCGAAGTCGCGCTGCCAACCCCCTTGCGCCGCGTGTTCACCTATCTTGTGCCGGAGCGCTTTCGGGACGATGAACTGGTTGGGCGTCGAGTGGTTGTTCCATTTCGCACCCGGTCATTGGTGGGTGTGGTACTGGCCTTTACGCATGCTCCCGCCGAAGTCGAAAAGATACGGGAAATCAGCGACGTTCTCGACGATTCCTCCGCGCTCACGCCAGCGCTGATTGAATTGGGGCGCTGGGTCAGCCGTTATTACGTCGCGCCTATAGGTGAAGTGTTCCGCGCGCTGCTTCCGCCAGTGATTGATGTGCAGAAGACGCGCGAATATTTGCTGACCGATTTGGGGCGGAAGCGTCTGGCATTGGGGTGGGCAGCTCCATCAATCGGGCCAACTGATGCTAGCGGGAAGGACAAGGCGGACGATCGCGTTCTCGAATCTTTTGCGCGGGATAAAGATGGTGCGTTCTCTGAAAAGCAGCTTGCAAAAATTCAGGACGGCCTGAAGGCGGCCGAACGATTGCATCGTGCCGGCCTCCTGGGCGCGCGTGAAATTTCGATACAGCATAAACCCCGCGTGCAGAAAATTGCCGCATGGAACAGCAGCATCTCCGGTGAGGAAATAGGTCACGCGGCGGACCCTATAACGCGCAGTTCAAATACCAGAGTTAACGGGGATGGCGCGGGAGGCAATAGATCGGACGCGGAAGCAGTAAAAATTCACGTACGCGAAATTCTGGAGCGAACCCACGGTCCACTGCCCTTCGCCAGTCTTCGCAAGATAGCCGGAGTTTCTCTCAAAGTATTGGAGCGTTTGGAAAAGCAAGGGTTCCTTTCGACCTGGGAAGAGCCGGTCGCTAGCGCGGAAGACTCATGGGACACCGATTATGTGCCTCCGCGGAATGTGCTGAACGCCGAGCAGCGGGCTGTTCTGGGTGAAATTTGGTCGTGGCTATCCAAAGGTGAGTTCACGACTGCTCTACTTTATGGCGTCACAGGAAGCGGCAAGACCGAAGTGTATCTCGCGACGATGGAGGCTGCGCTGGCGCAGGGGCGGACCGCGCTACTCCTGGTGCCGGAGATTGCACTCACGCTGTGGATGAGCCGGCAAGTGCGCGCCCGTTTCGGTCCGGTGGTCGCGGTGCTACACAGCGGTCTGGGCGATGCGGAGCGGGCGCGGGAATGGTGGCGGGTTCGCCGTGGAGAGGCGTTGGTGGTCGTGGGCACGCGTTCGGCCGTATTTGCGCCTCTCATCCGGCCCGGTCTGATCATCGTGGATGAAGAGCAGGAATCGAGTTACAAGCAGGAAGAGACGCCGCGGTATCACGGGAGGGACACGGCCATTTATCGGGCGCGGATGGAGTCGGCGGTGGCGCTGCTGGGATCGGCCACTCCTTCGCTGGAGACGTACCATCATGCCCGCGCGGGAAAGTATCACCTGTTGGAATTGCGTTCCCGGGTGGAAAACCGGCCTATGGCGGCGGTGCGTATTGTGGACTTGCGGGATGAATTCAGGGGAACTGGTGAATCCGCTCCCGTCTCGCGCGAATTGCGAACAGCCCTCGAATCCACACTTGCGGCGGGTACCCAGTCGCTGGTGCTGATCAACCGGCGGGGCTATTCGTGGTTTCTTNNTCTTCTGTGCCGAAGTTGCGGCTCGACGGTTGAGTGCGAGGACTGCAGCATTTCTCTGACGTATCACAAAAAACGCGCGCGGCTGGAATGCCATTATTGCGGCTATCAGCGGAGGGCACCCACGGAATGTCCGAAGTGCCAGTCCAAATATTTGTATTTTGTAGGCGATGGCGCGGAGAGAGTGGAGGAATATCTCCGCGAGCAACTTCCGCAAGCGCGTATCGGACGGCTGGATCGCGATACCGTCCGTACCAAGCGTGATTTCCAGCAAGTGTTGGGGAGTTTTGCCTCCGGGCAACTGGACATTTTGGTCGGCACGCAAATGCTTGCCAAGGGGCATGACTTTGAACGTGTGACGCTGGTGGGTGTGCTGGCGGCGGACGTTGCCCTGGGGCGTCCCGATTTTCGCGCGGCTGAGCGCACCTTCCATTTGCTGACCCAGGTGGCCGGGCGCGCGGGCCGAGGAAACTTGCCCGGTGAAGTTCTGGTGGAAACATACCATCCCGATCATTACGCGATACAGGAGGCGGTGCGCCAGGATTACCCGGCATTCTACGAAAAGGAAGCACACTTCCGCCGGATGCTGCACTATCCGCCGTTCACTGCGCTGGCCAGTGTGCTGGTACGCGACAAGAAACTCGAGAGAGTGGTCAAGTGGTCACATACGCTGGCGAGATATTTTCAGCCTCTGGAAAAGGGCGGACTGAGGGTGTTGGGTCCCGCGGTGGCGCCATTAGCCAGATTGAAGACTGAATACCGTTATCAGTTCCTGCTGAAATCGCCGCGCCGCGCCCCACTGATACAGGCCCTGGCGGGCTGCATGGAATTTTGCGCCGAAAAGGAAATTCCCGAAAGCGCCATCCAAGTAGACGTGGATCCCGTTCACCTTTTTTAGCGCGCGATGCAAAATTGCGGAATTTGACATGCGACGACCCAGGCTGGTCACCTTAAAAACCGGCCAATCCCGAAGCCCATGCTGAAGAGGGTGACCAGGGAACCTATCACATAAATCCAGCGCTCCGTGGTCATTTTCCTCGCCAGTTCCGGCATGGTGAGCTGAAATGGGTCGAAAACTCCATCCTTGGCCAGCTCCGAAAGCCTGCGAATCAACAAAATGACGGAGTTGAAATCAGGAATGTAAATCGCTTGGTCCGTTGGGACGGTCATTAGGCGGATCGTGCAGTGGGCGATAAAAGGGCCGTCCATTAGCGGACTGTCTCCCACCCCGATGGTGATGGCGTAGGGATTTTTCTGGCTGCTAATGATCCTCCTGACGAAATCGGCTTTATTTTCCGCGCTAACCGCGGCGCAGGATTCGATAAGGTGCGTGTCGGAGGAAAATTTATAGACCGAACAGGATTTGCTCTCGTGAGGAATATTATACTTCGCGGCCAGAGCATCAATGTAATAGCTGGGGCCGCTCGAAACCAGATACTTATCAACGCCAGGCAGCTTCAGCATCTCATCGGTCCATTCCTGCAGGACAATGCGGCTAAAATTGTCGATTGCGCGCCCCTCGGTAAAGCCCCGAGAGGCAAAAAGCTTGATTAATTCCTTTCCGAATTTTGTGGCGTCATNNGGGCTCGCACCCGAGCACCCGGGCATATTCCTGCTGGATAAAATCCTTAGTGAGTGTCTTATCCACGTCGAGAAAAACGGCAATTCGCATGGCACGGTTACCTCCCGGCAAGCGGGGAGTATACATCCGGCCAGACGGGCGGAGCTAGTGCGTAGTGAAGGGCATGGGAGTGAAGCAAAGGGCAAACATGACCAGCGCGGCTAAGGCCCATGCGCGGCGGCGCGAATCGAGTGGCTCCCACCGGTTCATCAGTCGCGGATGGCGAAAACCCAGTAGCATCAAAAGCGCGGCCCACATCAGCCAACCGCTCCATAGCAGCCCCAGGGGCAGCAGTGCAAGAATGACTCCTATGGATACGCGAGAGTGTTTTTCGGGGATGACGCTGTAAACGATGTGCCCGCCATCGAGCTGGCCAGCGGGAAGCAGGTTGAGCGCCGTGGCAAAAAAACCTACCCACGCGGCACGGCTCACCGGATTGAGTAGCAGCCAACCCAGAGGGACATTCGGACGAAATACCAACACTACCAATTTCACAACCAGCGGATTGCCAAAAACGATCACCGCGTTGTCGTTTGCGCCGGGAATAACCTTGGAATGCAGGATGCCGACAATTAGCGCGGGCACTGCAAGGGCGAATCCCACAGCGGGACCCGCGATACCAACGTCGAAAAGCGCGCGGCGATTCAAAATGGGAGAATGGATGCGGATGAATGCGCCCATCGTCCCAATCAGGGTAGGCGCGGGAACGAAATAGGGGTAGCTAGCGTCAATTCCGTAATAGCGGCATGCGAAGTAATGGCCGAGTTCGTGAGCGAGCAGTATGCCCAGCAGGGTGAAAGAGAAAGGAATGCCCAGCAGCAAGATGCGGGGATTCGCCCATGCATGCTGCAGGGGCGCGAGCGGATTGAAATCATGGGCGAAGGCCGGTTCGTTATTGGCGTAGGCGATGGCAAGTTGCGCGCCCACCGCCAGCGTGGAAATAACGGTAAGGAAGAAAAGCCCGAGAGCTAATAGAAGATTCTTTCGGCGCGGTCTAGCGCGAAATTCTGAGCTGAACGCCTCTGCCGAGGAAGGTGCGTCCAGATCGAGAAATTCATATTGTGGCAAACGATAATCAGAGGATGGCGGGAGTTCAATGGTAACTCGCTGGCGGCCATTGTCACTCATGGTAAAAACATTCGTCTCGACAGTGACGAGGTGCCCGTCATGATAGCAAGCGCGCCAAACATCACGCCCGTTGCGGGCCGCGCAACACCCTGGCCGGCAATGAAACAATGGCTCCCAACAGATCGAAAACCCCGGTGAACACAATTCCAACGATCCTGAATGGCAGCAGAATGAGCCATACAAAGGGGTAAAGGATTAGCGCGGCCAGCGCCAGGGGCCAGCACAACACCAGCAAAATGCACCACAGCAGAAATCTCATCGGACACACCGCAAGCGCAACTGTAAGTGACGTTCAGTGGGACTGCTGGCCCACCCCGCAGTAACCAGCGGATCTGAAACGGAATTGTAGTTTGGAAACACGGTCACCTGAATTATGATGCCACACGATGCGTGGCGGCGCACGCGGCGCGCGCGCCGAAACCCGATCCATTCAATACAACGTTGGCAGCTCGAAACGACTCCGTTAATAAGGCAAAGCGCAAAGAGGTGACTATGACCAGACTCAATCACGAAAATACGAGATCACATCGCTTGCTGCTGCATCCCGGCATTCTTCTCGGGCTGATGATTTCCGCGGCTATTGTCATGTGGGCCGGCCCGCTATTGGCGGCGCAAATAACCGGGGAAAGCGCGCCGGCCAAGAATAGCACGGGCGATGGCGGGCAGACGAGCAATGCCGGCACGGCTGGCGCGCCATCAACCGCGACCGCCGCGGGCAGCCCGGCCAGCTCGAATTCCGCCGTCAACCCCGGCGCGGCAATCACCGAGAAAGACCAGGTGGATATGTCGGTGACGGTTTACAACTCCAATTTGGCTCTGGTGAAAGACGTGCGGCAGGTGGAAATTCCCACCGGCGAGACTCCAGTGCGGTTTGAAGACGTGGCTTCCAGTATCAATCCCGCCACAGTGCACCTTCGTTCACTGACCGACCCGGCACGGCTGCGGGTGGTGGAGCAGAATTATGAATACGATCTGCTGAATCCCGCCAAACTGCTGCAGAAATATGTGGGAAAGGAATTGACCATCATCCAGAGAGAGGAAGAAAACAGCAGCACAAGACAGGTGGAAACAAAGGCGTTGCTGCTTTCGGACAACGACGGGCCGGTGTGGAAGATTGGCAACGACATTGTTACGGGACTGACCATTCGCGGGTACCGGTTTCCCGATTTACCCGCGAACCTTTACAGCAAGCCCACGCTGGTGTGGAGGCTGGACAATGAAGGCAGTCGTTCGCAGCGCGTGGAGGTTTCCTACCTGACCGACGGCGTAAACTGGAAAGCCGATTACGTCTTGACAGTTGCGCGAGACGACCAGCAGGCCGATCTCGACGGCTGGGTGACGCTCGAAAATAACAGCGGCACAGCCTATCAGAATGCGCAATTGCAGCTTGTGGCGGGTTCGGTTCATCGCGCCGAACCACCGCCGCAACCCCAGCCGATGATGCGTTCTAATATGGCGCTGATGGCGGGCCCGAAGGCCGGCTTTATCCAGGAAGCGTTTGGCGAATATCACCTCTACACGTTGGAGCACCGTACCTCTATTGAGAACAAGGAAACCAAGCAGATCAGTTTGCTGGGGGCGAAGAATGTGCCGCTCGAGAAGCTCTACCGGGTTAGTTCACAGGAGAATTACACGAGCCCCGCCGCGCCGGGAGAGCCAGCCAAGCTGCCGGTGGCGATCTATTACAAATTCCGCAACGACCAGAAATCCAGCTTGGGGATGCCGCTGCCGGCTGGCGTGATGCGTGTATATCAGGCGGATTCGGCGGGGCATCTGCAATTCGCGGGAGAAGACAATATCCAGCACACTCCCAAGGATGAAGGCGTAACCATCAACACGGGAAACGCCTTCGACATTGTTTGCGAAAGGAAGCAGAAGGATTTCCAGGTGATTGCCGATCGCGTTTNNGAGCGGAATGGCAGGCGACTCTACGCAACCATAAGGATACTCCGGTGACGGTCGAAATCCGGGAGACGATTTATGGGAGCTGGGAGGTGCTGAATTCCAGCTTTCCACCAACCAAGCTGGATGCCAATACGCTTTCGTTCAGCGTGCCAGTAGCGGCGAATGGCAAGGCCACGGTGACATACCGGGTACGCAGCCGGTGGTAACGCGCGGTTAAGACGGAAAGCCGGAGACCGCGATGAGGCCGGCTGCGACACTCACCTTCCGCGAACGAAGACCTCGCGGAATACTGCCGTCAGCAGGCTGAAAAAATAAAGGACACCGGCGATCCTAGCCTTCAAACGCGGCGACGTTCCTGCGAGCCGTTTCATGGTTACTGTTGGGGTCATACCCCTTTCCTCCTTATGGTCCGAGTGGGTGAACGGGCCAGCTACCCGCGATCAGGCACCCGCCTTCGAAGCCGACGGTGCCATGAGGGCCCAACAGGCATGAAGCCGTTGGCGGAATTTGTCCCGTTCCTCCGGCGTCATCTGTTTCCAGCGTTCCATCACCCGACGAGGCCGATACCCGCCCCAGCCACCCGATCGATGGAATCCGCCTAACAGAATCTTGCTCAGGATGATCAGTCCCACGGCTTGCCAGTAGCCGATTAATTTCCATCCAAAGAGCGCCGGCGTCAGCCAGTTCCACAGGCCCTTGACCACGAAACCGAGCATGGCAAGCGCGGCGACAAACAGCACCGCGAAGAGCACATACTTCAATCCGCGAAGAATGTAACTGCTTATCATTTTTGTCTTTCTCCCTTTTTCACAAATTCGTCGTAGCCGGAGGTCCGTAGGTCATAGACGGCGGCTTTCATGCGCGGATGGACGCCCCCGCCGCGCCGGCCTGCTCCTTCCATCGTTGATCGTTCACGCCCATCACGAGGAGCCACAGGCACACCGATACTTCCCCGAGCATGCCAGGGATCAGATTGTATGGAGACAGATAGTTCGCGAGCGGCATTGACAAAAAGGTCAGCCAACCGAAACCGGCACACACCATCAGCGCGCCCACAATTCGAGACAGAAAGGTCGACCTGAAAATGAGATAGCCGATCAGGAGGCAATAGAATGCGTGAAATACCATGCCGATTCCCACGCCCAGAGGCTGCCATTGAAGAGCCTCCAAGGGGAGTCCCACGAGGTTGAAGGCCACCGCGAGCAAAGCGAGGCTCCTGTTCACCGGTCTAAAGATGAGATAGAAGAGCAGAGTCACCACAATCATGCCCGAGACCTCGATGAGATCCCCTGCGAGGTTCGCTGCGGAACCCAATCTGCCGTGAACAATGAACTCGTTGAATACTGCCGTCAGTAAGACGAGCAAAAAAAGGACGCCGGCCATCCTGGCCTTGAAACGCGGCGACGCTTCTGCGAACCGTTTCATTATTACAGGTGTGCTCATATTCGTTCCACCCGACTCATTGAATCAAGTGCATGCGAATCAGATCGATTTGCGATAGCGACGCAGCCGCACCGCTGCGGCGATAGACGGCGGCTTTCATGCTGCACTGGCCTGCTCCTTCCATCGTTGAACGTTCACACCCCTCACGAGGAGCCATAGCATCAGCGATAGTTCCGAGAGGAAGCCGAGGACCAGAGTGTAGGGAGACAGATAGTTTGCGACCGGCGGTGACAGAAAGGTCAGCCAACCCAAACCGGCCAGCGCCATCAGCACGCCCAGAATTCGAGGCAGGAAGGCCGACCTGAAAATGAGGTACCCGATCAGGAGGTCATAGAATCCGAAAAATACCAGGCAGATGCTGACAGCCTGAGTATTCAGTTCGAGAAACATCAGCGCCAGGGCCCGCAATTGTTCCACCTTAAATACGCTCAAGTACTGGCCGCCTCCCAGGACGGCCAAGGGGGCGAGCTGAAAGAGGCTACCGAAAGCCAGAATGGCGCATCCCACCAGGCTGAAGAACGCCGCGAGTAAAGAGAGGCTCCTGTTCACAGGCTTAAACAAGCCATAGAAGAGAGCCGTCACAGCGATATAGCACGCGGTCGCGATGAGGCCGGTTGCTAAACCCAGCCGAAATAAAGGCTGGTGCGCCAGGAGGTTGCTCGCTGTAGCCCCGGCGTCGCCAGATACAACAAGCCCTCTCATGAAGAACTCGCCGAGTACTGCCGTCAGAAAGTAAAGCAAATAAACGACACCGGTAATCCTTGCCCCGGGACGCGGCGACGCTTCTGCAATCCGTTCCATCATTACAGGTGTGTTCATGCTCTTTCTCCTTATGCGAGCGATTGAATCAAGTACGCATGAATCAGATCGGGCCACGATAGCGGCGCATCCGCACCGCTGCGGCGAGGAATACCGCCGCGAATACCAGCCCGACCCACAGACTCGGGCTGCTCAGGAACCTCACCGGAGCGAGTTGCGCCAGCGGAATAAAATGCGGATCCACCGGGAGGCCACTCCTGTCCTTGAGGTCGAAAGCGCCCGCAGCGAATCCAAACAATCGGTCTTGCATCAGGGAGCCGAAATACGAAGTGTGGAACCCAATCTTCTCGAAGACGGCGATCGCGAGCGGAGGAAACACAGCCCATAGAAATGCCGCGCGGCGCGCCCATCCCGACACCAGCAGAAGCCACATGTAGAGTGGCGCATGCCAGAGCGCAATCACGGCGATACCGTAGAGCGACACCAATTCCATCTGGAACAAGGGCAACTGGGTCCATAGCGCCGTGGCTCCCAGACCGTCTGCCGCCAGGACCGCGGTGCTCAGAAGCAGCATGATCCACTGCGTGCCAACGGTGAGCGCGAAGGCCAGCAGCGGCAGAATTACGAGTGGGATGCTCGCCTTCGAGAGCACGGTCGTAAGATCCGAAACAGGCAGCGACTTCCAGAACAGGATACTGCGATCACGACGTTCGCCGTGCAGCGCGTCGAGCGAGTAGAATATCCCCACAAGGAACGCGGTCAGCATGAGCAGCATCGCAGCGTGGGCGTATGGCATGGCGAGCGCGATGCGCTGGTGCGCCGAGTCTAGCGCCGGCAGTTCGCGGACCGTCTTCGGCAGACGGATCAGGCTGATCAAGAAGCCGAGTATCGCGACGGCGGCTGCGGCTAGTGGCGCAATATAGATCGAACGGTTCTCCCATAATTCGCGTCGCACAGACCAGTACATGGGCCGGGTCGCCGACATGGACGCGGGTCCGATTGCCTGCGAGTCGAGCGTAGACACCGGCGTGGGGTTAGATTGAGTGTTCATCTGTTTGTTCCTTGGGCCGCTGCTCTTGCCTCGCCGGGCTTATTACCCAACAGGGCAAGGAACAAGTCGGCGATGCTGGGCGAGCGCAGGTCGCCAAGCGCGGCAAGTTGGTGACGATCAGCGCGATCGAATAGCAGGATGGCGCGCCCGAGTACCTGGCGCTCGTGAATCGGCCCGAGCGCCCGCGCCGCGGCGGCATTCTTCGGATGCACCATCAGTTCCAGATAGCGCGACTCAAATTCTTCCATGCCGCAGTTGAGAACGATTCGGCCGCGATTGATGAACATAAGATCGGTGAGGACGTTCTGAATATCTTCCACCTGATGTGTCGTCACGATTATGGTGCGGCTGCGATCGAAGTANNGAATCGTAGAACTGCTTGCGATACAGGATGTCGAGGCCCAGCGTCGGCTCGTCCAGCACCAGCAATTTCGCGTCAATGGCCATCACCAGAGCGAGGTGCAGCTGGGCCACCATGCCCTTTGAGAGTTCCCTCACCTTGCTGGCGCGCCTGATGGCGGTCTTGGCAAGAAAATCTTCCGCCTTGGCGCGATCGAATCGCGGATGCACCCCGGCTACGTAGTCGAACGCCTGCCAAACCCGCATCCAGCGCGGCATCACGGCGACGTCGGAAATGAAGCAGACATCGAGCATGAGCTGATCGCGCTCGGCCCATGGGTCGCGGCCGAGCACCTTCAGATCTCCCTGATAGGAGGTGAGCCCCAGAATGGCGTTGAGCGCGGTGCTCTTGCCCGCGCCGTTGGGGCCGATGAGTCCGAGGATGCGGCCCTCTTCAACGCGCAAATTAATGCTGTCTAGAGCAATAGTTGTTCCGAAGGCCTTGCGCAAGCCGCGTGCTTCTATCACGGTCATGGCTTCTGCTCCTCCTCTTTCCCCTCCGCAGCATTCGACGGCCGGTGGATGGCAGCGTCCAGGAGTTCTTCCGGTGTCAGTCCTAGGCGCTGAATATTTGCGTAAACCCTGGGCCATTCTTCTGCAAGAAACTTCCGGCGCTCGCCCTGCAGCAGCAGATTGCGCGCTCCGGCATTAATGAACATGCCGCGACCCCGCTTACTCTCGACCAGTTGCTCGTCCACCAGTTGTTGATAACCCTTCAGAACGGTGAGCGGATTGACCCGATATTCGGCAGCGACATTGCGCACGGATGGCAGCGGATCGCCTTCCTTGAGCACGCCGTCGAGCATCATGGCGACAACCCGGTCGCGAAGCTGGCGATAGATCGGCTGACTGTCGTTCCACTCGAAATCCATCCTCTGTTCCAAATATCCTTTGCTCTCCGTCACATCTGCCGGTCAAAACGATCTATCGGATCGGCTCCGACTTGTCAGGATTGATCCGGTCGGTGCTGGTATAGCGTGTTCACGACCGGAGCCTTACGTATTATTGCACCCGCTTGAAATCCAGATGGCCGTGCACAAGCGTGCCGTCAGCCAGCGTGAAGGTCCAGTCTTCTAGGTGATGGTTCGCGTCGATGATGGTGAACACGGCGTGGCTGACATGTCCTACGTCGTTGCTTCCGGGGGCATCCACCAGATCGAACTCCACCGTCTTCCCATCCGCTGAGGGCCGAGCCACCATTTGCGGCCTGTTGCCGAAATCGCAGTAGTGAAGCAACGTCAGGCGATCGCCGTCGAGATAGAAAACGGTGACCTCTGGACCAGGTGTGCTCAACTCGTGAATCAAAGCGTTTCCATGCGATGCAACGCGGATGGAAAGGGGCATCAGCTGGTCCGTGCCCCAGGCAGGATTGTCCGTCGTTATCGGACCTTTCCAAGTCCCCGCTAGAGTCTTCAACAGGTCGAAAGACCTCTGCGCGTCGGAACTGGCAACGGGCTTGGCAGAAGACTGTCCGTGTGCCAAAGCACACACGCTCAGCATGAAAATCGACACAGCAACACGCAACACTCTCATTGTGAATCCTCCTCGAACTTGCCTTTCTCTCCGGCCCCCCAATCAGGCTGTAGGGGTTACGGCATCTATGGTGTTGTAGTTAACCATAACGCCACATCACATGCAAGCTTTTTTTACGAGAAGAGTAAAAGGTGAGACAAAAACGACCCCTGAATTCGCTCGTAGGATCGTCTCGGGCGACGCACTGCTTTCGATAACCACCTCGAGACGTTCGGTCTGGTCAACGAGGATGCTCTTCCTTTGGAAGGCCGCCCCATCTCCACATAAGCAAATTGACAACATAACTTGCTTTATGTGGTCAACCACATAACGATGCGAAGAATGGAATGTGTGAGCCGGGTTTTACCTTCGACTTTTTCAAGGGTGATCGTAGTCAGCCATCAGGGCTTCCAATGCTGGGCATCTCCTAGCACTCGGTATATACCAGTCGCTCGCTTGGAGCCACCTCGCGATAGACGCCATGGAAGCAATGCTCGCTACCGTCCGCCATCCGAATCAGCAAGCGTCTTGTGCCGCCAGGGCGAAGGTCAATTTCGCCCAAGGTCAGCCTANNGGGCCTCGTCCATGCCTCGAACAGTAAGCGCCGGGGGCGATCAAACATACGGGTGAAAACTATCTCCCGGTCGGACGGAAGTGTGACGGTCACGTCATGATTTCCTTTTTCTGGCATTTTTCTTTTCCTCCTGTACCTGTAGTTGCGCAACATAGTCGTCGAGCCGGTTTAAGCTCTGCTCCCAGTACGCACGATACCGCTCAACCCACTCGGACGCGCTCTCGAGCGGAGCAGCCTCAAGCCGGCACGGCCGCCAGTTCGCATC
>PKXT01000111.1 GCA_003133505.1 Acidobacteriota bacterium | reverse complement strand
TGGGCATCGCCACAGGCCGCACGCTGCCCGAAAACTGCCGCGAACTCTTTACGCGCCGCATAAACATCATTCTCTGGGTAGCCGCGGAAATTGCCGCCATGGCCACCGACCTCGCGGAATTTCTCGGCGCGGCACTGGGCTTTTATCTTTTATTCGGCATCCCCATGCTTCCCGCGGCGGTGCTCACTGGCATTGTCGTAATGCTGATTCTGGCCGTGGAACAAGCGGGATTTCAATGGCTGGAGCGCATCATTATGGCCTTCGTGGCCCTGATTGGAATCGCCTATGCGTGGGAAATGTTCGCCAGCCATCCGAGCTGGAAGCCGATTCTATTCAGCACGCTGGTCCCTCGCGCCAACTATTCCTCGATTTACATTGCGGTTTCCATGCTTGGCGCAACGGTTATGCCTCACGTGGTGTATTTGCACTCGGCCTTGGTATTGCCGCGCCGCGAGGAACACGAGCGCGAGCAACAGGGCGACCATAGTCAACACGCCCGCCATCGGCGCATGGAGCTCGCCGACGTCCTGCTGGCCATGAACGGCGCCTGGCTGATCAATTCCGCCATGGTCATCATGGCTGCCGCCGCGTTTTTCGGCCGGCGTATGTCGGATTATTCCATCGAGGGCGCTTACCGCACTCTTGCGCCGTTACTCGGGAAGGTGGCCGCGGTAGCGTTTGGCGTGGCGCTGCTTTGCTCCGGACTTTCCTCGTCCACCGTCGGCACCATGGCCGGCCAGGTGATTTTGCAGGGTTTCATGGAGGTTCGCATCAGCGTCTTCCTCCGGCGCGCGGTGACCATGGTTCCCGCGATCGTGGTGATCGCATGGGGCCTGGACCCGCTGAAGACCCTGGTGCTGAGCCAGGCCATCCTTAGTTTCTGCCTTCCCTTCGNNGCTAACCAATGTGCTGGCGTGGGTTTGTGCCACTGTGATTTTAGGGATGAACGCGTGGCTGCTGGGCGCGATTTTCATGGGCCGCGCGTGAAAGGGCCCCATCGGCTGAAGCGGCTGCCTATTCGGCAGGATCAAACCTCTGGGTCATAATTTGTAACGATGAGCGAATCGAAAAATCGGAAGAAAATGCTTCTTTCCGCCGTGGCGTTGATGATCGCCGCCGCCATTGTCGCATTCGCATTCCATCAGACGCACGATTGGAACGCGCCACCCAGCGCCCGCGATACGCCAAACCCCGTTTCAGCGAATGCTTCTTCGATTGGCGCGGGGAATGCTATTTACCAGCAACATTGCGTGAAATGCCACGGAGAAACCGGCGATGGCAATACCCGGTATTCCAAATGGAATACCCGGCCTGCGGATTTGACCGATTCCAAACGGATGAGCAAAATGACCGATGGAGAGCTGTTTTGGAAAATCAGTGAAGGCAAGCACCCCATGCCTGCGTTCAAAGACAAGCTTAACGGGCAAGAGCGCTGGCAAGTTGTTAACCATATTCNNCGTTTTCCATGGGCGCGCCGCGTCCCCGCCGTTAGACGCAGTTTTTTTTAAAGGCGCCGGGGGCTGATCCGTTGTGCTCAAGTGCGAGGATTCGGCGGGGGCGCAGGTCGTCATTCCGAACGCCTTGGGCGTGAGGAATCTGCTTTTCTTAAAACGCACAATACCCGGGCGATTCCAAAAAGTTGGTCATTCCGAGCGTAGCGAGNNGCGTAGCGAGGAATCTGCTTTTCGTAAAACGCCAGCGAATATCACGAACCGCATCGGAGCTAGCTCCTATTCCCGCCGCTTCTACTTAACGCCCGCCAACGCTTCGGCTACTTCCTTCACGTCGGGGACGACGGGAATATCATAGTTTTTCAGCCACGCGACCTTTCCCTGCCGGTCAATAATCACAATCGAGCGGTTAGTAATGCCTTTATCAGCCATATAGGCGCCAAACTTTTCCGCCACCGCGCCGCGCGGATGAAAATCGGCCAGGAGCGGATACTTGATTCCCATCTTGTCGGCGTAGGCCTTGTGCGACCAGGTTGAATCCACGCTCACGCCCAGCACTTGGGCATCGAGCTCGTCGAACCGCTTCATGTCATTCACGAAGCAGGCATGTTCGTTGGTGCAGGTGGGGCTCCAATCGAGCGGGTAAAACACGATGACCACGTTTTTCTTTCCAAGGAAATCGCTCAGATGAACTTCTTTCTGGTTCTGGTCCTTCAGCGTAAAGTCAGGCGCTACGGAACCTACGGAAACTGGCATAATTCCTCCTCAAATTTAACTGGCGCGCCTATGATGACCTCAACGTCTTAGGTCGACGCGCCGCGAAATAAAATTAGCTTATCTCTTGCGAGATTCAATCATAATAGAGGTCGCCGCGGAGGACAAACAGCGAACTCCGCTCCCGCGGTGATGAATGTTGTGTTGTTATCACGGACATATTGCCACGTTGCCGCGTAACGATATGTTAGGACCTTTAAGCGGCGCACGCTCTTTGGAGCGAACCGCCTGCGAAACCAATGGCACGAGTCCCTCTCGAACGCGCATACCCTTCGCTGGCCTTCCGGCGCCGATCACGCAACTGGTGGGCAAAGTTCAGCGGCGCGCCCGCGGAATGTATTCATCTGGACGAACCGCAATCCTGGATGGCCATGCTCCTGCCCGACACGTTATACATACGCGGCAAGGCAGTCCAACAAAGGATGCCGGCGCGGCCGGAAGCGTCCCTGTGCCGCGATTGCCTGCTGTCAGTGGTCGAGCCCGAACTGAAGGCTTACCACGGGCGCGTGATGGCGTTTGAGCCCAATGCCGAATCCCTCTCGCAATATTTCTTTATTGGCACTGGGGATTTCGGGCCTTCGGGATTGCAGCCGGAGGTTTCCACGGCCATTGAAAAGCGCCTGGCTCAGCGGCTGGACACATGCGAATCGTGCAGCCGGCAGGCGACCTGGCAGTGGATTCCGTGGGAGCAAGTCGCCAGCCTGGATGAGGTGGATCGCATCAACGAAGCGCCCGGGAACAGCTTATGCGCGGTGCATGGATCGGCGCGGTTCTGCAAAGCATTGGAGGCAATCCCGGAAGCCAACATTTTTTACATGAACCTCCCCTACGGCGATGCTGGAGCGTATGTTTGGATATAGGCTGATCCAATCTGTTGGTCCTGACAAGTGACTCTGCCCGAACTGGTAAAAAAGTTTCTCGCGATAGCCGGCGCTTTTGGGCGGCCCGCCGCGTTATCGGCATTTGCCCTGCCGCCCGGCGAAACCGAGAAAGTCTTCGCGGCGCTCGACGAGGACTATCAAATCAGCCGCTTCTTGCATTTCGAAAAGCGCGACGGGCAGGCGTTCCTGATCAACGGTTTCGCGCAAACTCACCTCACCGTGGACGCCGAAATTCAGTCGCTGCTGTAATCATTTGCGACGGTCGTTGGCCGCGCGGATTTGGCCCAGCGTGCGAACTGGATGTATAGTGGTGGCTAGATGAGGAGGGATTTCCCATGAATCCCAAAACTATTCGGCCTTTCTTGCGTTATTCACTTCCATGTCTGCTTGCCCTGCTCGCTTTTGGCAGCGCCATGGCTGCTGATCCCTTCGACAAGGTCATTTACCGTTTCCAGGGCGGGGCCGACGGCTCAAATCCCGTGAGCAATCTAATCGCCGACCGGGCCGGAAACCTCTACGGCACCACGGAGTATGGCGGGGCCGGAGGCTACTACGGCACCGTCTTCGAACTCACGCCGCCCTCCAAAGCCGGAGAATCATGGACGCAGGCCACGCTCTACAGCTTCGGCAATCATGGGGACGGCGCACGGCCCACCGCGGGCCTGGTCTTTGATCGGGCGGGCAATCTCTATGGCACGACCAGCGATTCCAATGCCGGAGGATATGGTGAGATATTTGAATTGAGTCCCCCGGCTGTGGCCGGAGGCGCCTGGACCGAAACTGTGCTCTACAGCTTTCAGGGCGGCGCCGATGGCGCATATCCTTACGGGGGCGTGATCTTTGACGAGACGGGGAATCTCTACGGCACGACCGGCTCGACAGTATTCCAGTTGAGGCCGCCGGTGATACGCGGCGGTGCGTGGACCTTGGACGTGTTGCATGAATTCAAGAGCCTCACCGATGATGGATGGAATTCCGTGGCTGGCCTGGTTCGTGATCTGCGCGGCAATCTCTACGGAACCACCGAATGGGGTGGAACCGCACATCCACCAGACTGTGGATCACTAGGATGCGGTACGGTATTTGAAGTTAGTCCCCCGCTCGCGCCGGGCGGCGCCTGGAGAGAACAGGTTCTGCACAGTTTTACCGCTGGAACAGATGGCTTTATTCCATTTAGCTCGGTGGCCCTCGATGCGTCGGACAATTTATACGGGACGACCTACTCCGGCGGAACGCTGGGCGGGGGCACGCTATTTCAAATGACGCCTCCCACGCAACAGGGCGGAGCGTGGACTGAGGCCGTGATTCACAGCTTTAATTACGGTTATAAGGACGGAGCCGCTCCGCAGGCAGGTCCGATCATGGACGCAGCAGGCAATCTTTACGGAACCGCTGAATTCGGCGGGGACGATTGCTACTATAATACCACGCCCTACGGATGCGGCGTTGTTTACAAGCTGGCGCGTCCTTCAACCGCCGGCGATGCATGGACCGAGGCCATTTTGTACCGATTTACCACCGGGGATATTTCCCCGAAAGAGCCCCAAGCCAGTCTGCTCTTCGATTCGGGAGGCAATCTCTACGGCACGACAACATTCGGCGGTTATAATACCTGCTCGGACGACGGCGCCAATGGGTGCGGCACGGTATTCGAAATCGTCCGGCATTGGTAGAAATGGTTTCGACCTGAGGGTGGTACCGCAGTCAACTTGGAAAGAACGGGCAGCTACCGCTGCGCATCGCGCGAAACAGCCCGGCATGTTGCGGTTGGGCGTCGCGAGCTAGTGCGCGAAAAGTAGCAACGCGACGATAATCAGGATGCCGAGAGCGGCGATGGCCGATGGATAATAGCTCCACGTCTTGCTGTGCGGCCAAATGGGCAGGCAGGCGACCAGCGCAATAACCACGAAAAATCCCAAGATATAAAAAGTGCTCACTATCCTCTCCTAGAATCTTCGCCTATAAGACTTGCACGGCAGAGCGGCCGTGACAAGAGAAATGTGACCGTGCCCTCCGAATACGCTTTTCGCCCATGAACGCCAATGACGAAGAGGCGGAGTTGCAGGTCATAGGCATTTGCGGCCTATTCATGTGCGGCGAGCAACAACTGGTAGCCATCGGTGTTCTAACCATTGCAGGCGGCCTCCGAGACCGTGCCGGAAACCGCAAGGTTGACGCCCCGAGACAAATCGAAGTCCGGACTCGCTGTGGCCGACATTCTCCATATTATGAGATGGGCTTTAGATCGCAGAGCAACGTAGACCTGGAGGCTCAAGAAATGAAGAAGTTTTTAGCGGCACTACTATTGGTATCTGCCGCAGCAGCGGTTAGCGGAGTGGCCCACGCGCAGGGCACGCCTGCAATTGAATTGTTTGGAGGGTATTCCTATGCACGGTTGGATGCTCCCGGAATCGCACCGCCCTATTCCCTGATTACCTCGGGGAATCAGGGGGGCAATGGCTATCACTTTGCAGCGCAGGCAAACTTCACTTCGTGGCTGGGAATTTACGGAGATTTCGCGGGTTACTATGCAAGTCCTACCGTGAATGGAGGGTTGGTTGGCCTCCCCACCCAGGTCAAAGCCAATGAAAGCGCTTATCCTTTCCTTTTCGGGCCTCAACTTTCCTTCCGGAAGCTCAGACCCGCGACGCTTTTCGCTCATGCGTTGATCGGCGGTATGCACGAAAATGCAAACGTACCAAGTGGGTTTGGTGCTGAAACAGGGACTAAGTACGCCTACGGGTTTGGCGCGGGAGTGGATGTGAAGGTGGCTAGGATCCTAGCCGTGCGCGTCGTGCAAGCGGACTACATTCGCAGCCACTTTCCCACCAGCGATACAGTAAACGCTCAGAACAACTGGCGAATTTCAACCGGCATCGTGTTTCGCGGCGGATCGCGGCCGTAACGATCACCAAGATATAAAATCAACTTCGGAAGGCGAGCCCCATTCCCGCGGATTGCGGTCACCCAACCACGCCGGAATGGGGTTCTTTAATGAACCGCGCCAAAGGACTCTCGCGGTTTTATCACTACCCAACGCTAATTGCCCCGTCCGTGACGACTTCGCCTCAGCGGGCGGCTACGCGCGCCAGGCGTTCCATCAAATTAGCGTGTTGACGCCATAGCTCGGCGGGAAGGCGGCTACCAAATTTGGTAAAAAATTGCTCAATACCTTCGGCTTCGGCAGACCAGTCGGCNNATTTCCAACCCGTCCAGCGTGATGCCGCCGGGCTCGGGGACTAGTCCGATTGGCGTCTCTGCGGCGGAGACCTTGCCTTCAATACGCTCAAGCATCCACTTCAATATACGCACATTCTCGCCATAACCGGGCCACAGAAATGTGCCATCGGCCCCCTTGCGGAACCAGTTCACATGGAAAACGCGAGGAGGATTGGAGAGGCGAGCGCCCATCTCCAGCCAGTGACCGAAATAATCCGCCATGTTGTAACCGCAGAATGGCAACATAGCCATGGGATCGCGGCGTGTAATCCCCACGTCTCCGGTAGCTGCGGCGGTGGTTTCAGATGCCATTCCAGCGCCGACGAAGACACCATGCTGCCAATCCCGAGCTTCATAGACCAGCGGAGCCACCCGCGCGCGGCGCCCTCCAAAGATGAATGCGGATATGGGGACACCGCCGGCGTCCTCCCAGTGAGGGGAAATGGAGGCCGCCTGATTCGCAGGGACAGTGTAACGGGAATTGGGATGAGCCACAGGCGAGCCGGGGGCGGCAGGGTTGCCCTTCCAATCCAAAGTGCCATCCGGCGGAGCGCTGGTTAAACCCTCCCACCATGGCTCCTGGTCTGGCGTGAATCCGACGTTGGTGAATATGGAATTTCTCCGAAGCGCGTCCATCACATTAGGATTGGTGCGGCGGTTCGTTCCGGGGGCAACACCAAAAAAGCCAGCCTCGGGATTGATGGCGTACAGGCGGCCGTCGGCACCCGGCGCCATCCAAGCGATGTCATCGCCGACCGTCCAAACACGGTAGCCTTGATTTGCCAGTGCAGAAACCATCATGGCGAGATTGGTCTTGCCGCAGGCGCTGGGAAATGCAGCCGCCATGTAGGTCACTTTGCCGGAGGGGTCTTCGAGGCCGAGAATAAGCATGTGCTCGGCCATCCAGCCCTGCTGACGGGCCAAGTAGCTGGCAATGCGAAGGGCAAAACATTTTTTCCCGAGCAGTGCATTCCCTCCGTAACCCGACCCGATACTCCAAATCAATTTTTCTTCCGGAAAGTGCATGATGAAGCGGCGGTTGGGATTCAGGTCACCGAGCGAATGAAGACCGGGAACAAAATCATCGGATCCAGCCAAGCGATCTAGCGCTACGCGCCCCATGCGGGACATAATTCGCATGCTTTCAACGACGTAAGAGCTGTCGGTGATTTCGACTCCCACACGGCTGAATGGGGAATTTACCGGCCCCATAATATAAGGAACAACATACATGGCGCGACCGCGCATTGCGCCATCGAACAGCGGCAGCATTTTCTCCCGGGCCGCCGCCGGGGCCATCCAATTATTGGTGGGCCCAGCGTCTTCCTTGGCGGTGGAGCAGATGAAGGTGACCTGTTCAGTGCGGGCAACATCATAAGGATCGCTCCGATGAAGGTAACAATTCGGATGGGTTTTGGGATTTAGCTCGACAAACGTGCCGTCGCGGAGCATTTCGGGGATTAGACGATTGTGCTCCTCCGGCGAGCCATCACACCAGACAACACGCGCTGGCTTGGTTAGCCGCGATACTTCGTCAACCCAATTTTCGAGGGGCGTTGGCACTCTCAGTCTCCAGTGAAACCGCCGAAGGCCATCCTACAATCTTCTCTTGAGGATAGCGCGGCAAATTCAATCCAAACGGCGCGAGAAAAAAAAGTCTAGGCCACGCCGTAATGAATTGCAAGGAAGGACGACGTGAACCGGCCATATTCATATGGCTATTAAGCCCTAGACGAATCCCCGGCACATAAATACCAATGATATACTGCGCGAATGTTTGCGCGAAAACTGCGAATAGAAGTGGCAATTGGGGGTAATCGCCAGCCGTGTCCTATGGATTGGTTGGACCGCTTTCTGATGCGAAACTTTACTGGGGCCGCGGAATTCGACGATACCCTACCGGTAGCTGATGGTCGAGTGGAGATGGGCCTTCGGATTCATCCAGAAAGGCTGGCGTCCGCGCTGGAAGAATGGCTGGTAAAGACGGGAAAAGGCAACGGGCAGACCGTGAAAGTGGAAGTAACGGAAGAGCGGCCGCTATTTTGTGTCGTCGCGGACATGGCAAACAAATAGTGAGGGAGAATGCGGTTTTCCTGTCCGCTGCTGATTCTCCCAGGGGTAATTGTCACATCCCGCGAGAATTGCATGCACAAAAGAAGACCGCGAGTATAATGCGACGAAGCTCAAGAGGCCGGCGAGCGAATACATCGCCACACGCGAGGAGAAATTCATGACCACAACACGCTTGGCAATGCCGACTCTAGCGCAAGAGTATTTGCGCGGTGAAGGGGCATGGATGGAGGCGGCGCGGGTAGCATCGGCTAATTTGCTCATGGTCCTATGCGCATGGATTGCGATGCCCCTGCCAGGCACGCCGGTGCCGCTGACCGGCCAGACGTTCGGGGCATTGCTGGTTGGCGCGCTTTTTGGCGCGACATGTGGCTGGCAGGCGATGATGCTTTACTTATTGGAGGGTGCAGCGGGATTGCCGGTGTTTCAGCNNCCGGCGCATTTCTCTGGACCGACGACGGGATATTTGCTCGCGTTTCCCGCGGCGGCAGCGTTGACGGGATGGTTGGTGGCACGCGGTAAGCGCCATACTGTAAACCTGCTAGGTGCGCTATTGGCCGGAGAAGGAATAATCTTCACAAGCGGTTGCGTATGGCTGGCATTCTTGCTGCACCTGGGATGGCGGGGAACCCTGCTCGCGGGACTTACACCCTTCGTGCTCGGGGAAATCATCAAGATGGCGGCGGTGATGGCGGCAGTGGGGGGATTGGAACTGGGAAGACGCTCCAGTCGCTGAGCGCACGGCGCATCCGCCTGGCACGAATTAAATGGGCGCGTTTTGTACGAACGAATCCATATGTTACGCTCGTAATTTACTTGCAAGCAGTGCCAACCCGCATTCGGCACCAAGCAAAACCCCTAAGGAGCATTTCCCGCGAATGACCGCTTCACCGATTACTGAAACTCTCCAACTGCGTCTGGCACACTCCCCGGATTCGGACGACGCTTTCATGTTCTATGCTCTGGCCACCGGCAAAATTTTGACGCCGGGACTAAAGTTCACCCACATATTGAAGGATATCGAGACATTAAACCAAGCAGCTCTGAAGCAGGAATACGACATAACCGCAGTCAGTTTTTACGCCTTTCCCTTCCTTGCGGATAACTATGTGTTAATGGATTGCGGGGCTAGTTTCGGCGAAGGGTACGGGCCAATTATCGTGGCGGCGCGCCCAATGAAACGCGGAGAATTGGCCGGAAAACGGGTGGCTGTAGCGGGATTGAGGACCACATCTTATCTGGCATTGAAGCTCTTCGAGCCTAATGTGGAAGCGGTAGTAGTCCCTTTCGATCACATTCTTGACGCTGTGCAGAATCATGAGGCGGATGCCGGCGTAATTATTCACGAAGCGCAGTTGCTTTACCCGCAGATGGGACTTTCCAAGGTCGTGGATTTGGGACAATGGTGGCAGGAGGAAACAAGCCTTCCCTTGCCCCTTGGCGCCAATGCCATTCGCAGATCGCTGGGAGCGGACCTGGGATTACGCGTGGCCGGGATCGTCCGGCAGAGCGTGGAATTCGGCTTAGAGCACCGTGAGGAAGCCCTGAACTATGCGATGCAATTCGCTCGCGACATGAGCAGCGATACAGCGGACAAATTCGTGGGTATGTATGTGAACAACCGGACTCTGGCTTATGGCGAAGACGGACGACGCGCGGTGCGAGAGTTGTATTCGCGGGGCGTTGCCGCGGGCCTGCTGCCGCGGGATGCTCACGTTGATTTTTTGCACGAGGATAAAGCGGCGTGAAATTTGCCGGGATCATGGGAGCAGCATAATGGCCGCAACCAAATGCCTTTATCTATCCCACACGGGAAGTTACCCCAGAATTGGCGACAGCACCGAACTCCAGGTCCTTCGCCGGACTACTGCGGCCGTGGATCGAGGCCAAGCCACGCAATCGGACCTTCGCTCCGCCGAAGACGATATGACTCGCCGGGCAATTTCCGATCAGGCGCGCGCGGGTGTTGATTTCATCACCGATGGGATGATTCGCTGGTACGATCCTATTTCTCATTTCGCGGGTAAGCTGGCTGGCGTGGAAATTCGGGGATTGCTTCGGTTCTTTGACACCAATTTTTATTTTCGTCAACCAGCTCTGATCGCGCGGCCGACGCGTGGAGGCCCCGTTCTGAAACATGAGTACGAATTCGCGCGCGAGGCGCTCACTCATCTGCCGTCCCCTCATTCCGAGAGTCGGACGAAAGTGAAGCAGGTGCTTACCGGCCCCTATACGCTGGCGAAATCTTCGCTATCGCAGGATGGCGCAACTCATGACTTAGCCGAGCGGGCAGGCGCCTATGCCGAGGCCTTGGCGCAGGAGATAGGCGACCTGGCTGCGGCGGGTGCGGAGTTCATTCAAATAGACGAGCCCGCGATTCTAAAGTATCCGGCCGACTGGGCAATCTTGGAACAGGCGTTGGTTCCTCTGCTGCGCGCCCGTGATCAAGTTGTGAAAAGCGGCGAGAGCCTGAAATTGGCGCTGTATGTTTATTTTCGAGACTGCGCACCACTCTATACCAGGCTGGTAAATCTGCCTTTCGACGCGATTGGCCTGGACTTCACTTATAACTGGGCATTGGTGGAACGAATATCGCAGGAAGGCTCGCCACGCCCACTCGGATTGGGCTTAATTGACGGCCGCAATACCAAGCTTGAAGATCCGGCAACAGTGGCGGCGCAAATCGAAAAAATGTTGGCGAAAATTCCAGGCGGCGTGGCTTATTTAGGCCCATCCTGTGGCCTGGAATATCTGCCGCGTGATCGGGCTCTCGCCAAACTAGGTCTGCTGAAGCAATCCCGCGCAGCGCTGATGGGGATGCCAGTCGCTGCGTCAGGAGGAGCGCAATGAGCCGCGTCAAGCTGGAAGCGCTGGGCGTGAAACTGCCCCTATTTCCCACCACTTCAGTGGGAAGTTTTCCGAAACCCGACTATCTAACCAAGGCGCGCGCGGAATTCAGCCACGGCAAAATCAATCAGAGCGAGCTCACCGATCTGGAGCGCAAAGCGACTCAGTTCTGGATTTCAAAACAGGAAGAGCTGGGCATTGATGTGCTAGTGGATGGCGAGATGTACCGTGGCGACATGGTGGCATATTTCGCCGAGCGCATGCCCGGCTTTACCACCGGCGGCTTGGTTCGCAGCTACGGAAACCGCTATTACCACAAACCGATCATCACCGGCGCAATCGAATGGCCTGGGCCGCTGACTATGGAATGGTGGAAATACGCGCAGAGTCTGACCAAGAAACCTGTGAAGGGCATGCTCACCGGTGCATACACCATTATGGATTGGAGCTTCAACGAATATTATCCTGATCGCCGTGCCACCGCGATGGCGCTTGCGGCGGCAATTCGCAAGGAAGTGGAAGCGTTGATTGCAGCGGGTTGCCGGATTGTCCAGATTGACGAGCCGGCACTTTCGGTGAGACCGGAAGAGCTGCCCATCGCCATAGAGGCAATGCGAAAAACCACGGAAGGTCTGAACGCCTACTTCATCACCCACGCATGCTATGGCGCCTTTGAAGAAATATATCCGGGGATGCTGGAAATGCCGGTGGACAATTTTGACCTGGAAATGTCCAACAGTGAATTGGATATGCTGGGGCTGTTCCGCCAAAGCCCATTTACCAAAGACATCAGTTTCGGGGTCGTTGATGTCCATTCTCACGTGATCGAAGATCCCAGCGCGGCGCAAAATTGCCTGCGGGATGCACAAGACGTGATAGCCCGCCAAAGCATATGGGTAGACCCGGATTGTGGGTTGAAAACACGCACGGTGGAAGAAGCCATCGACAAGCTGCGCGTCTGCGTGGAAGCTGCGGCGGCCATGCGCGGATAGGTACTTTGGCGATCCGTTCCACTGGTTGAAATCCGCTACTTTCGTGTGCCCTGATTTCCCAAAGCCGCTCATTTGGTCCCCAAATCGAGGCTATTGGCACTGATCCGCAATCCGGGGAACGTTTGGGCGGCGGGTGCCCGTCAGAGGAGATACGACGCCGGGTATTGACGCCAAAGCGCGTTTCCAGTGACCATATGGGTATAGGCTGGCACTTGTTTACGCGGATTTGCAGCCTTTCGGCTTTACCGCACGCCGTAGCGCGACACCCATTCCGCAAGGCGCTCAGGGGAGTTCCAATTGCAGCCAGGGCAAGAGCAAGACCAACAAGAACAGGCTCCCGTCACAGCGATTGAGTCGGTGAACCAGCACGAAGGCGCTGTGGTGACCATTCGAGGCTGGCTTTACAACCAGCGCGAATCGGGGAAGCTGCTTTTTCCGATTTTTCGTGACGGCACCGGAATTATCCAGGGCGTAGTGTCGTTGAAGGAGCATCCAGCCGCCTTTGAGGCGCTACGCGGCCTTACACAGGAATCTAGCGTCATTGTCACCGGGACTGTGCGGGTGGAAAAGCGCGCCCCGGGCGGCTATGAATTACATGTGAGTGACGCCCAAGTGCTGCAAGCGGTATCGAAGGAGCAGCCGTACCCCATCCAACTGAAAGAGCACGGCGTGGATTTTCTGCTCGATCAGAGGCACCTGTGGATTCGCACGCCGCGCCAGNNTTTGCGGATACGAGCGGCAGCTGTCCACGAAGCGCGTAATTTCATGGACGAGCAAGGGTACATCCTCACGGACGCGCCAATTTTTACGCCAGCGGCGTGTGAGGGAACTACGACCTTATTCAGCGTGGATTACATTGACGACCAGAAGGCATATCTCACGCAGTCGGGGCAACTTTACATTGAAGCGACGGCTGCCGCCTTGGGTAAGGTTTACTGCTTCGGACCCACGTTCCGCGCGGAAAAATCGAAGACCCGGCGGCACCTGACTGAATTCTGGATGCTGGAGCCGGAAGCCGCGTTCGCTCACCTGGAAGACATGATGGCCCTGGCGGAGGGCCTGGTAAGCGCAGTCGTGCAGGGCGTGCTGAAAACGAGGCGGCGCGAACTCGACATGTTGGAGCGCGATATCTCCAAGCTCGAAAAAATCATTCCGCCGTTCCCGCGAATCAGCTATGACGAAGCGATTGCCGTGCTGCAAAAGACTGGCAATCCGGCGAAGTGGGGCGACGATTTCGGTGGTGACGAAGAAACTCTGGTCTCGCGCGATTTCGACAAGCCGGTAATGATTCATCACTATCCCGCGGCCATCAAAGCGTTTTACATGGCCACGGATGCCGAGCGGCCGGAACTTTCCCTGAGCTTCGACATGATCGCGCCGGAAGGCTACGGCGAAATCATCGGCGGCAGCGAGCGCCAGGCGGACTACGAAAAACTCGTCGGCAAAATGCGGGAGCAGAATCTGCCGCAGGAATCGTTCGAGTGGTATCTCGACCTGCGCCGCTATGGCAGCGTGCCCCATGCGGGTTTTGGCCTGGGGCTGGAACGAACGGTTGGCTGGATTTGCGGCACCGAGCATATACGGGAAGTGATTCCCTTCCCGCGAATGCTGTATCGCGTCTATCCTTAGCGGCTGCGACATCGGTGCACGATCCATTTTATCGGCGAATACGCCATGCGTAACGAACAAATTCATGCGCTTCACTAGAAATTAAAAGGAAATCCGTCATGCCCGAAAAAATCCGAATCATCGGCGTGCCCATGGATTTGGGAGCCAGCCGCCGCGGCGTGGACATGGGTCCATCGGCGCTGCGAGTAGCCGGCTTGCAAGCGCGTCTAAAACAACTGGGGCGCCAAGTGGAGGACATCGGCAATGTCATAGTGAAACAAGCCGAGGAAATGACCTATGGCGAGAAAAAAGCCAAATATCTGGCGGAGATTCTGGAAACATGCCGCTCCCTTGCGGAGATGACCCAAAAATCATTGGATGAGGGCATGGTGCCGCTGGTGCTGGGGGGGGATCATTCCATTGCGATCGGATCACTTTCCGGGGTGGCCGCGCATTACCACGCGAAAGGTCAACGCATTGGATATATCTGGCTCGATGCGCATGGCGACATGAACACGCCGGATTCGTCGCCATCGGGCAACGTTCACGGAATGCCGCTTGCGTCGGTGATGGGATACGGACCGCCGGAAATGACCGAGATGCTGGCGTTCAAACCGAAGGTCGAGCCGCGCAACGTCTCGCTGGTCGGCATTCGTGATTTGGATTCGCGCGAAAGGCGCCTGGTCAAGGAATCGGGGGTTCACGTCTTTACAATGCGCGATATAGACGAGCGTGGGATGCGGGAAGTGATGTCGGAAGCTCTACGATTTGCCATGGACGATACCGCGGGTGTGGCCGTTAGCCTGGACATGGACTTCGTGGACCCCAGCGATGCACCTGGAGTGGGTACGCCGGTGCGCGGCGGAGTGACCTATCGCGAAGCCCATCTGGCTATGGAATTGATCGCTGATAGCAAAGCAATGGTTTCGCTGGAATTGGTGGAAATTAATCCGGTCATCGACCTTCACAATCAGACGGCTGTGCTGGGAGTGGAACTGGTGCTCTCAGGTCTGGGCAAGAAAATCCTGTAGGCGCTCCGCGAGCGCACTCGCTTGAGACAACTGTGGATAAAGTCTATGACTAAGAAAGCCAAATTGCGTGTGGGCGTGCTATTTGGGGGGCGCTCCGGCGAGCATGAAGTATCGCTGGCGTCAGCCGCGAGCGTTTTGCGCGCGCTCGATCCCCAAAAGTACGAAGCCGTGCCCATCGGGATCACGAAGGAGGGGCGCTGGCTGGCTGGAAGTCCCGCGCACAGCCTGCTGCCGGAGGTTCTGCGGAGCGGGCATCGCGTAATACTGCCTCCGGAACCGACGGAGGGCGCTCTGGTTCGAGCCGATGCCGCCAACGCCAGCGCGGCAAAAAGCGCGGCGGCTGTCGCTGGTGTGGATGTGATTTTTCCTGTCCTGCATGGCACCTTTGGCGAAGACGGAACGGTTCAGGGGCTGCTGGAACTCGCCGGAATTCCTTATGTCGGCGCGGGCGTCCTGGCATCGGCTGTGGGAATGGATAAGGACGTCCAAAAGCGGCTTTTCGAACAGACCGGCCTTCCTATTGTGCCTTTCGTTGCCGTCCGGCGCGCGGAGTGGAAATCGAATTGCGACGAAGTATTGGCGCGGATCCGGAAAACAATGCGATTGCCCGTGTTCGTTAAGCCGGCCGCGCTGGGGTCCTCCGTTGGCATGACGCGTGTAGCCATTGCAAAGGAACTGACGGCGGCGATAAATTTGGCGGCGGAATATGGACAGAAAATTATCGTGGAGCGCGCTGTGGACGCGCGTGAAATCGAAGTCGCCGTGCTGGGCAATGACAGCATTGAGACATCTGCGCCCGGCGAAATCATTCCCCACCGCGAATTTTACGATTATACCGCGAAATATCTGGAAGAGGGCACGCGGCTGGTGATTCCGGCGCCGCTGCGGGCTCGGCAATCGGAGCGCATTCGCAACTATGCGGAGCGCGCGTTTCGCGCCATTGATGGCGCAGGCATGGCGCGCGCGGATTTCTTTCTTGAGCGGGGCACCGGCAAGATATTTATAAATGAAATGAATACCATCCCCGGTTTCACAGCCATAAGCATGTATCCCAAACTGTGGGAAGCCAGTGGCCTGCCTTATGCGAAACTGCTCGACCGTCTGATTGAACTCGCGCTGGAAGCGCACCGCGAAAAATCCCGCACCAAGTACGTCATAGAATTGCCGCCAGGAGCCGCTGGCGCTCTGCAGTCCTGAACAGATCTGCTCTTTTAATAGTCTTGGCTCGAAACGCGCAACAGTTGCTTGTTGGCCTGAACATGCAATAAACTAACCAGTTAGTTAAATATACAAGGTGAGCAATCATGGAATATAGGCGGCTGGGCAAGAGTTCCCTGGTGGTATCGGCATTGGGATTGGGCTGCATGGGAATGTCGGAATTTTATGGGGAGCGCAATGACAGCGAATCTATAGCCACGCTCCACCATGCGATCGACCGCGGCGTTACGCTGCTGGATACCGCCGACATCTATGGCATCGGACGAAATGAGGAACTGGTGGGCGCGGCAATTCGCGGCCGGCGGAATGATGTCATCATCGCATCGAAATTCGGAATCATCCGCAAACCCGACGGCAGCGGCGGGGGAATCAACGGTCGGCCCGAATACGTGCGGCAAGCCTGCGAGTCTAGCCTGCGGCGTCTGGGCATTCCCGCGATTGATCTCTACTACCAGCATCGCGNNAGGGCAAGGTTCGCTACCTGGGGCTTTCGGAAGCCGCGCCCGAAACAATCCGCCGCGCACATAAGGTGCAACCAATCACCGCGCTGCAATCGGAATATTCGCTGTGGACCCGGGAGCCGGAAAATGGAGTGCTGTCTCTCTGCCGCGAACTCGGAATCGGTCTTGTGGCCTATAGTCCGCTGGGTAGAGGCTTTCTGACCGGCGCAATACGCCGCTTTGAAGACTTCAGCTCCGACGATTATCGCCGCAACAGTCCGCGATTCCAAGGAGAGAATTTCCAGCGCAATCTCGAATTGGTGGATTTTATCCGCGAAATGGCGAAGGCGAAATCCTGCCAGCCGTCGCAAATTGCGTTGGCCTGGGTGCTCGCGCAGGGTCGCGACATCGTTCCCATTCCCGGCACGAAGCGGCAGACTTATCTCGATGAAAACCTGAAGGCATTGGATTTGCACCTCTCCGGGGACGAGCTGAAAGCTATTGAAGCGAAGTTTCCGCAAGGCGCGGCAGCCGGAGACCGTTACACCCCCGAAATGATGCGGCGGGTAAATGTATAACCGCGCGAGTCCCTAAGAACAATGCGCCAAAATATCGCAGCAAGGGGCAATGCCGAAAGTGAGCGGCGAATTCTGGCCGCGGCCGAAAATATTTTCGCCGCCGACGGTCTGGCGGGCGCGCGCACAGATGCTATTGCGGCGGCTGCGCACGTCAACAAGGCACTCCTTTACTATTACTTTGGAAGCAAAGAGCGGCTGCATCGCGCAGTGCTCGAACACCTTTTGCGACAGGCGCTGGAACGCATGGAAAATGCCGCGGCACATGGTGGTGGGCCAGGAGAACGATTGCTGGCTTTCACGGAGGCCTATTTCGATTTTATGGCAGCGCATCCCAACTATCCGAGATTGATCCAGCGCGCATGGATGCAAAGCGGCGGATTATTCGATTGGATGGTGAAAACATACTTCCGGCCCCTGCTTCATTCGCTCTGCGGGACGATTGAAGAAGGAATCCAGGCTCGCGAATTTCGCAAGGTTGATCCAAGACAAATGGCCCTTACAATTTTGTCGCTGACGGGTTCCTATTTTGCAACCGCTCCGCTGATGAGCCGGGTATTTCGGCGCAATGTTTTGCAACCGGATGCCCTGGTGGTGCGCAAACGGGCCATGCTGGATTTCCTGGAGCACGGTCTTTTCACCAAGACAGCGAGGTTTCAATGAAGGGAAAGAAGTTCTTCCGGATTTTGGGCGTGGCATTCCTGATCGCGCTGGTGATCTACCTGTTGACCACTCCCAAAGGGGGGGACATTCCTCTTGTCGGAGTAGTGGACGGAAATGATGTCATTGTGAGTCCGCAAATGACCGGACGAATCGTCCAGCTGACCGTGGACGAAGGTTCTGAAGTGAAAAAGGGCCAATTGATTGCGCAATTGGACAGCGCCGAACTGAGGTCGGAGGTCGCTTCGCAGGNNGAGGCGCGCGAAGAGGAGGCAAGACATCAACTCGTTCTTGCCGATACCCAGACCACTTCCACTGAGGATGAAGCCACCGACATGGTGAGTTCGACTCAAGCTCAGCTCGAAGAGGCCCGGGCCGATCTGCATCGTGACGAATTGAATGCTGATCGCATGATCAAGCTGGCCGAATCCAGTGAGGTTTCCCTGCAGGACCGCGATACCGCTGTCGCTGGTCGCGATGCCTCAAGGGCCCACGTACACTCCCTTGAGCAGCAGGTGAAGGCTCAACGCGCCAATCTCGGCGTTGCCAAGGGCGGACGGAATCAAGTGGATGTGGTGGGCAGCGAAATTTCTTCCCTACAGGNNGAAGGAGGAGTCACAAACGCGGCTGGGATACACGGAAGTTTATTCGCCGATTGACGGAATCGTTTCCGTGCGTGTAGCCAAGCAGGGAGAAATTATTAACGAAGGATCGCCCATCGTCGTTGTGGTGGACATAGACCATTTATGGGTGCGCGCGGACGTGCAGGAAAGCTATGAGGACGCGATTCAATTCGGGCAGAAATTGCGCGTGCAGCTTCCGTCGGGTGCCACCATTGAGGGCAAAGTATTTTTTAAGGGAGTGGAAAGCGACTTCGCGACCCAGCGGGATGTCAGTCGGACCAAGCGCGACATCAAGACGTTCGCTATCAAAGTGGGTGTGCCGAACCCCGGGCGGAGACTTTTCACCGGGATGACGGCAACCGTGCTGCTGCCCCCGCCGGCAACAAGCAAAAAATGGTATCAACGGCCATGGGAGCGTAATTAATTTTGCAGGTGTCTGTAAAGGCCGCGCGGTGACAGATACGATGCACGCCATTGAAGTGGATCATCTCACCAAACGCTTCGGCGAACTGGTGGCCGTGAACGACGTTAACTTTACAGTTGAAGAAGGCGAAATATTCGGCCTGCTTGGTCCAAACGGCGCGGGAAAAACCACGCTCATCCGTATGATGACCACGCTCACGCCGAAAACTTCGGGAAGCGCGCGAGTAGCAGGCTTCGACATCACCCGCGAACCAAATAGCGTACGTAATGCCATTGGCGTAATCCCACAGGGATTCACTTCCGATCCAGAGCTCACAGCGGAAGAAAACTTAATGTTGCACGCCAAACTTTACGGTGTGCCCTCTTCACAACGCCGGAAACTCACCGATCAGCTCCTGGAATCGGTGGACTTGCAAAACTTTCGCAAAGCGCTTGTGGGCTCCTTTTCCGGCGGAATGCGGAGGCGGTTGGAGTTCGTGCGTGGGCTGGTGCATTCCCCGAAGATCATGTTTCTCGATGAACCGACCACCGGACTCGATCC
>PKXT01000236.1 GCA_003133505.1 Acidobacteriota bacterium | reverse complement strand
TGAGCTGCTCAACGACCCTCGCGGCGACACGCCCGACCTGCTTCCCCCACCTGGCACCGTGGATAAGAGTAGTGTCGACACGATGACCGAGAATGGCTCTGTCCGGGAAATAAAGGAATGGCAGGCAATCATGGATCACATCCGCAACCTGCCGGCCAAGACCCACGGCGAATTACCCATGATCCCAGTCGATGAGCGCGCTTCAGAGGTCCGGGCGATCAAAGCGGGCTGATTGGCTTGGCCATCGACGAGGTGCTGGAATCTCTCAAGCAGCGACATCGCGTCAACAACTTACGCGAAGGCGAATAGACTAAATAACATTAGCTGGGCATTCGCAAAGGCCGCCCACCCAACATAGTTCACGAGGAGAAATGCAATGAACGAGCGAATGAAATTAAAAGCCTGTTCGATATTATTCGCACTAGCTGTCGTGCTGGTGCTCCATAACCCCACCGCGACCGCGCAGGCGAAGTCACACCCCGCCGATTCCGGATTTTCCTTCGATGTTTACGGCGACTCGCGCTCGATGATGTACCTGCCCTACAAACAAGACCAGGAAGCGCAAGCTCGCGGACTCATGCTGAACATATTCGAATTCGTCCTTCCGGAAAAAGTCGCGGATGAGGTGGTCCAGAAGTATGTCAAACTGATCTACGATCCGTCGACCAAAGAGCTCGTGCAGGTGGTCATGCCGTTCGCGACGGCCAGTGAAGTGGCCACGCTAAGGCTGGACAAAGGTTGGGTTACCGAGGCCTCCGTAGAGGACACGAAGCTTCTTCCAGGCGTTAGCCGCACGATGTTCCGGTTGCCAGGCGGCGATTGGGTTGCCCGCGAGGTGGTAAGGGACATCAAGACCGGAAACGCCAAATTTCTTCTCAACACTGGCGACTTGGTTTGGTGGGGCAAGCAGGGCGACAAGCCCTCCGAAAATCCGTATTGGAAGCTGGTGAATGAAAACGTATTAAGGCAGCTGCCGCCCCCCGACGAGAAAATGCGGGCCGCTGGTTTGGATGGGCGAGTTTTCCCCGCCGTCGGCAATCATGAAGTTTGGGAGGATACCGAAGTGGAGGGCCTCCTGACGGCGTTCCCGTATCTGAAGAAGTTCGGGGTTTCCGACAAGCAACTGATCTACAAGTTTGATTTCGAAGGCGTTCGCTTCATTTTCTTGTGGACCGGCAAGTACGACTCACAGGATCCCACTGCCTGGGGCGCCACTCGGCCCGCGTACGAAGAACAGATGAAGCAACTGCAAGCGTGGCTGGATGAAGCCAAGGCTAACGGAACCAAGAAGGTGTTCATTTCCTTTCACGCTCCGGCCTATTGCCGCGCTGGCTTTGGCCCCATCCCGGAGGATCAGAATCCTCACAAGACGATTGCCGCGTATGCCAAGGACCTGGACATCGTGGTTTTCAATGGACATGTGCATACGACTGAGGCCTTCGACGTGGACGGTGTGAAGTATCTGGTGCTCGGTGGTGGTGGCGCGGAACAAGATCCAATTCTTCCCGGCAGAACCCATGTCAAAGTTCCCGACGGTTACCCTCTCGATCAGTACTGGAATGGCGAGTCTCCCAAGGAGGATTACAACTACCTGCACGTGGAAGTGATTCCTGGAAAGCCAACCAGGTTCACGATCAATCGCTTCCGGCCATGGTCGGCGGAGCCGTTCGCGACCGTGGAACTGTTCAAATGAGGCTACGACACCGCATTTTGTGGGTTTGAAAAACGGTGCTAGGCTGTTCCTAATTCCTCACGACGCCCAGACTCAAGAGCAGGAAGCTGTAGTGCACCCATCTAATTTAGACAGTCAGGGCCTCGTTTTTTAGTACGACTGCAAAGGCTAAGAAGGCCTTGCGGGGAGTGCGATTTCCGACTCCGCGATGAGGCCGGTCGTGATTGTACTGCTCGATCCAGCGAGCGATCGAGGCCCGCGCTTCGTCCACGCTGCGATATTCCGCCGTCCAGACTTCCTCTTCCTTTAAGCTGCGATGGAAGCGCTCGATGTAGCTGTTGCCTTCCGGGTGATGATACGCGGTGCGCCGATGCGTGATGCCCAGCCGATGCAGTGTTTCGATGAACCTTGCCGAAGTGAATTGCGTGCCGTTGTCGGTGGTCAGCGTCAAGTGCGCGGCACGGCTGCCCGAGGGCAGCAGTGTAAGTACCGCCTGTTCCACCGCCTCCTCGGTCCGGCAACGATGCGACAGATTCCAGCCCACGATTTCCCGCTGCAGCAGTCGATCACACTCACCCGATAGGCCCAGCCCGCCGTCGGCCCCTGTGCCTCGCCAAAATTCCGGCCGCGTTCAAAATCAATGAGATAGCGGCGCTCCCGTAATCCATTTCTCAGCGCCGTTGCGCGATTTGCGCGAGCTGACGCGCACCCGATTGGCGTTGGGGGCGGAATGAACGCGGTTGAAAATTCGTGTCCATGCGGCGCTGGCGAAGTACGGTGTGCCGCCGGGAGAAGGCAGTGATCGGTTCGGGAAGCGACCGCGCGTGGAATTGGAAAAACGTCCGTCAGAAACTTTAATTACCAGCCCTTAATTCAAGATGTAATCAGGGTCCCTCCCGGACATACCAGGGCGCACTCACGGCAAAGACGCGCTCATTGCCACGGACCAGCAGTAGCCATTCCAGAAGCCGACCACGCTGGTTGTGGAAAAAGTATTCATACCAGTTATCTTCCACGAGCTTGGGTATGACCACGATGATGCTGCGCGCTGGATTCTGTTTCGAAAGCTCCAGAATGAACTGAACGATCGGAATAATGACGAAGCGGTAGGGTGAAGGGAGGATATGAAGCTGGGGCGGCTCCTTGCCGTCCGCGCGAAAGGGTTGAGCAACATAGCGCTCCCAGTTTTCCTGAAGCAATTCGGAGTGGTCGGTGAGCTCGACGTGTAAGGCGATCACTTCCGGTGAAAGCCGAGCTGCAAATTCTATCCCCTGACGAGTGATTTTGCTCCAGCGGTCGATAGGAATGACGGCGATGGGGGGCTCGCTGAGACTTTCCGGATGGATGGGAACCTTGCAGGTGGTTCGCATCTTTACGGAGTGGTAGTGGCGGCGAACGGCGGTGAAGAAGACAATAGTCAACGGAATGAAAAGCAGCGTAATCCAGGCTCCTTCAACGAATTTCGCAAAAAGCACAACAATGACGGTGATGCCGGTGACGAGCGCCCCCAGCCCATTGACCAGTGCACTCTTCAACCAATGCGGACCGCGACGTTTCCGCCAGTGCATGACCATGCCGGATTGGGAGAGCGTGAAAGCTAGAAAAGCGCCCACCGCAAAGAGGGGGATGAGCCGATCCGTGACGCCACCGAAAAGGATGAGAAGACTTCCACAGAGCACCGACAGGACGACAATGCCGTAGGTATAGACGAGCCGGCGCCCGCGGTATCCGAAGATGCGCGGGAGGTAATTATTTTGTGCGATGGCGCGGCAGAGACGCGGGAAATCGGCGAAGGCGGTGTTGGCGGAGAGCGAAAGGACCAGGAGGATCGCGGCNNAGAACGATAAGAATCGAGCCGATGGTGATGTAGTAGAACAAGCCTTTGCCGAACACGGCGGCGATAAGCATGGAGAGAACGCTCTGGTAGCCAGGCTGGCCCGGATCAGTTGCAGCGATGCCGTAAACCTTCACCAAGTAGGAAATCCCCGCTAGGAGCACCGCCAAGAGAACAATAATCACGGTGAGCGTGCGCTGAGCATTTTTTACCGCGGGCTCGCGGAAGGCCTTCACCCCGTTGCTGACTGCCTCCACCCCAGTCAAGGCCGTGCAACCGTTGGCGAAAGCCTTCAGCAGCAGCCAATAACTGACCGTTTCCGTCATGGGAGGCAGAGGCGGAAGGGGACTTGCCGGTGTTGGATGGCCGCCGCTGAGGACAACTCGCAGAACGCCTCCGGCCACGGTTATGAGCAGTGTGCCGACAAAGAGATAGGTGGGGACCGCGAAGGCAATGCCAGCATCGCGAACTCCGCGAAAATTGAGAAGGGTGATAACGATCAGAATGCCCACGCAGAGAGCCACCGTGTGCGGTAGCAACGAGGGAACGGCGGAGACCAGGGCACCGACTCCCGCGGAAATCCCCACGGCGGCCGTAAGGATATAATCGGCGAGCAGCGCAGCCGCGGCGAGCAGGCTTGCACGTGCCCCAAGGTTGAAGCGCGCTACGGTATACGAGCCGCCACCAGAGGGATATGCCGCGATGGTTTGGCGATAGGAGAAGTACACGATCACAAGCAGCGTGATGATGGCGGCGCTGATCGGAATGAGGTACCGAACGCCGAGAAGGCCAAGAGGAATTAGCAGGCTAAGGGCCGCCTCCGGGCCGTAAGCGGCCGAGCTAAGGGCATCGAGACCAAAGATCGGGATGCCTTGGGCGGAACCGATCTGCTCAGCGCGTTCGTCACTGGTCTTAATTGGCTTACCGACAATGACGTCGAGTATGTTCATAAGGGATTCGAGCCGATGTGCTGTCTGTTCACCGCCCGACAAAAGAAGGTTTCAGTCTGCTCGAGGTGTCCACCCCCAGGATACAAGCATGGGCAATTCCGGAGTTGGAAATACATCAAGATTTCCGCCGCTCGCCCCACCCAGCAAACTCACTAGTTACCCGCTAAAGCTAAGCTAGTGGCGCTTTTCGCCGTGCGTCCCCGTGTGGTGACAGCGATCGTGCGGTTGGTTGCGCCCGGTGGCACCGTCTCATGCTTTGCGTGTCGGAATTCACCGTGCATGGCTGCCGACGTGTTATTGAATGTGACCTCGATTGCCTGGGTGGGTTTGGTAATTCTTATAGAGATTTCGGCTGATGGGGTCACTCATCGTGCCAATAGTTAGAGTGCCGCCGTTCCTAACGGAGTCGAACTTGACCGGCTCCAAAAGACAAAATCTCTTCGCTGGCATCTTCACAAGGGGGTTATTCAACCCCTGCACAGTTGAGTGTCTAAGCCATTTTTCCAAAAATTGCGCGAAGGTCTCTGGCATGATGAAAAGCCTCGAATCAAACGGTCCGATCCCCTCTCAAGGCTGGCTGGTAACATATACCCGACCGGCTCTGAATGCAATCGTCCAATCGGGGATTGCAAAGCACAGCGCTTCCATCGAGCGACCGCATTCAGTATCGGTCCAATTCTCCCAGGGGTCATGCTCTCCCACACCGGTTGAGGCCTTTCGCGGCCAGCAATTCCTTGAAATCGTGCAGCAATTGACTCAGTGTGTTGTGCGGTTCGTCTTTCGTAAGGGCACCTCGCATTTGCGTAGGGAGAAAATCGCGATCAATTTTAAGTTTCTCGAGGATGAGAGAGGAGAACAGCGCCACAGGCGCGCTTCATTCCCCCTCATTTGGGCGGAATTTGCAGAATTT
>PKXT01000029.1 GCA_003133505.1 Acidobacteriota bacterium | reverse complement strand
CCTTATCCGGCAGGAACCGGTCGGTGATGTAGCGGTTCGACAAGGTCGCCGCGGCGACGAGCGCGCCGTCGGTGATGACTTTTTTATCGGAAAGATTTTACTTCTCCTTGATGCCGCGCAGGATCGAGATGGTGTCCTCGACCGTCGGCTCGGAAACGAATACCGGCTGGAAGCGCCGCGCCAGCGCGGCGTCCTTCTCGATATATTTGCGGTACTCGTTCAGCGTAGTCGCACCAATGGAGCGCAGCTCGCCACGAGCCAGCGCCGGTTTGAGCATGTTGGAAGCATCCATGGAGCCTTCCGCGGCGCCCGCGCCGACCAGCGTGTGCAACTCGTCAATGAATAGAATGATCTGGCCTTCGGCCTCGGTGATGTCTTTAAGGACGGCCTTGAGGCGGTCTTCAAATTCACCCCGATACTTTGCGCCAGCCACCAGAGCGGCAAGATCGAGCGCGACGATACGCTTGGTTTTCAAAACCTCAGGAACATCGCCGGCGATGATGCGTTGAGCCAAGCCTTCGACGATAGCCGTCTTGCCCACGCCCGGTTCGCCAATCAGGACGGGGTTATTCTTCGTGCGGCGCGCCAGGATTTGCATTACACGGCGAATTTCCTCGTCACGGCCAATCACCGGGTCGAGCTTTCCTCGGCGGGCTTGTTCGGTCAGGTCGCGCGCGTACTGCTGCAGCGCCTGATACGTGGTTTCGGGATTCTGGCTGGTGACGCGCTGCGAGCCGCGCACGGAAACAAGTGCCTGCAATATTGCGTCATGGCCGGCCCCGTACTTTTTCAGTAGTTCCGCGGCGAGATCGCGTCCGGCCGAAGAAATTCCCAGCAGCATATGCTCCGTGGAGACGTATTCATCCTTGAAGCGGTCAGCCTCTTCAGCCGCGCGGCCCAATGCTTCATTTACAGCGGTGCTCATATGTTGCTGCCCAGAGCCGGATACTTTCGGCAGCTTGGCGATTTGATTCTGGAACTCGGAATCCAGCTCGTTGACGGAAACGCCGAGGCGGGCAAGCAAAGCCGGAACGACCCCGCGATCTTTCTGGCGAGTGAGCGCCAAAAGCAAATGGGACAGTTCAATTTGCTGCTGGCCGTTCTGCGCAGCCAGTTCCTGGGCTTCTTGCAGCGCTTCCTGGGCTTTTACGGTTAGCTTGTCATATCGGAACATGGGTTAATTTGACGGCTCTCTCGCTCCACAATTTTTTTATTCGACGCGCCAAACGACAAGGGGCCGGTTTCCCGAGAACCCGGCCCCGATTGAAATTGGTCGTTAATTCTATGACAGTCGTAACCGCAATGGCGTTTGCATTGGCCAGACGATTACAGTCAGGTTGTGACGGGTTTATTAATTGCCACCATTGGTGCCAACGTTGATCTTTACTTGCTTGGGCTTGGATTCGGCGCGCTTGGGCAGCGTGACTGCCAGTACACCATTCTTGTAATCAGCGCGGATGTTTTCAGTGCTTACAGTATTGGGGAGAGCGAAGCTGCGCATGAACGACCCATAGGCGCGTTCCACGCGAAGATAGCTTTCCTCTTTCGCCTGCTGCTCGAACTTGCGTTCGCCGCGAATGGTGAGCATATTGTTTTCAACCTGCACGTCGAAATCTTTTTCGTTCAGGTCGGGGATGTCCGCTTTGAGCACCAGCTCATTTTCGGTTTCGTAAATATCTACGGCCGGAGCCCAGGCCGCAACTGATGAATCATCCGACCGGCCATGGTTGCGGAGAGCCTGGTCGAATATGCGGTTCACCTGTGACTGCAGTGAGCCTAAGGAGCGAGGTGAATTGGTTTGGCAGTTAGCGTTCATTATGGTCAGAAACCTCCAAATTTGATTGATCGTGTTGTTAGCACGTAGTCATAATATAATATGAGTTAGTAAATGTCAACAATTTATTCGACTCCTTAGTATTTTCCCTTTGGAACTTGTAAGGTATTGTTATTAAACATATTAAACTAACTTTCCAGTGAAGTTTGTGTTGCGTAAGGAAGCTAATGGAGCATGAGGAGTGAATGAAGGTTTCGGAGTTTAGCTACAATCTTCCACGGGAATTGATAGCTCAAGAGCCGCTGGAGGAGCGGGACGCTTCACGTCTCTTGCTGGTCGACCGGGGCAACGGGGCATGGCAGGACCGCTATTTTCGAGAGTTGCCGGAGTTACTTCGGGCCGATGACCTTGTAATCGTCAACAATGCTCGGGTAATGCCAGTTCGGTTGCTGGGAAGGCGCTTGGGCCTGAGCACGGGACGAGCGGGGCGATCAGCGCAGTTGGATGGAGAATTTCTTTCGGCGGAGATCGAGGTGCTGCTGCTGCGGGAAATCGAGCCCCTCTTGTGGGAGGCGCTGGTCCGCCCAGGGAGGAAGGTGCGGATCGGCGAGACACTGATATTCGGCGACGGCGAGTTGAAGGCGTCGGTGGAATCCCACGGGGAATTTGGAATGAGGCAGGTGCGGTTCACANNGGCAACTTTAAGCAGGTCGTGGAGCAGCTGGGGCATATCCCTCTGCCCCCGTACATTTCCAGGCCGGACGCTCCGAAGGATCGCGAGCGCTACCAGACCATATTTGCGAGTCAAGGAATCGCGGCGGCGGCACCGACAGCGGGTTTGCATTTCACGGCGGGAACGGTTTCGAATCTCAAGGGGCGGGG
>PKXT01000287.1 GCA_003133505.1 Acidobacteriota bacterium | reverse complement strand
ATACCCGCAGATCAATTAGGCGCGCTGAGCGGGGGGTTCTCGCAGGGTTATACGGCCAATAATGGATTTGGTTTTCAACCCTCGCTGGGAGCCAATGGACAGCCCGGTTACTACAATAATCCCAACGGCGGTTACCTGAATTTCCGTCCCGCGGGATTGACCCAGCCCAACCTCGAATTTCAGCCTGATCCCTACGCCCAAGTTCCCTCAATTTATGGNNAGGCCCAGCCGCACCTCGATCGGCCCCGTCGTTTCGGCGCGGATATATTTTTATCCGGATTTGCCAATAATTCGAACTCGCGATTCCTGCCAATGGATTTGCCAGTGGGTCCGGACTACATAATTGGGCCGGGGGATTCGCTGGCCGTCGACCTCTGGGGGGGTGTTTCGCAACGGCTGGTTCGGGTGGTGGATAGCGCGGGCCGCATCAGCTTGCCGGACGTTGGGCCGGTATCGGTGAGTGGACGGTCGCTTGCTGAAGTGCAAGAGACACTGCAGGGCCTTTTGCGGACACAATTCAAAAATGTCTCGGCCGATGTGTCTATCTCGCGGTTGCGCACCGTGCGCGTGTATGTGGTTGGCGACGTGCAACGGCCGGGGGCCTACGACATCAGTTCGCTTTCCACTCCGCTGAATGCGCTATTTATGGCCGGCGGCCCGACTTCGCAGGGTTCGTTGCGCTTGCTCAAACATATGCGCGGTAATCAACTGGTGCAGGAAGTGGATACCTACGATTTGCTCTTGCATGGCGTGAGAACGGACGTCAAACGCATGGAAGACGGAGATACGTTGCTGGTGACCCCCGTCGGACCGCAGATTACGGTGGAAGGACTGGTACGCCGGCCGGCGATTTACGAGATGCATGGAGAACAGAATTTGGCGCAGGCTCTGTCCCTGGCGGGGGGCATGTTACCGACAGCGGCGGTACGGCAAATTGAGGTGCAACGCCTCGTGGCGCACGAAAAGAAAACAATGTTGAGCCTCGACATCCCGGACGGGGCGGACGCCGCAAAAGTAACCGAGAAAATGGAAGCGTTCAAAGTACAAGACGGAGACAGCATTCGGCTGTTTCCTATCGCGCCTTTCAATCAGGATGCGGTCTATTTGGAAGGGCATGTGCTGCGGCCTGGGCGGTATTCTTATCGTGAAGGCCTGACGGTAATAGATCTGTTAATTTCCTACAAAGATATGCTGCCAGAACCCGCATCGCATTATGCGGAAATTATCCGGCTAAATCCTCCGGATTACCGGCCTTCCGTGGATAGCTTCGACTTGGAAGCGGTGATGTCGAAAAAGATTCCCGCTCCCGTGCTACAGCCCATGGATACCGTGCAAGTATTCAGCAAGTATGATTTTGAAACTCCTCCGACTATTTCGGTGTGGGGCGACGTAAGGAGCCCAGGCATTTATCGCACGACTGGTCATATCCATATAGCTGACGCCGTCCATGTAGCGGGAGGCTTGGCGGCCGACGCCTCCATGACCGACGCGCAGGTATATCGCTTCATGCCCGACGGGACGATGAAAATCATGAGCGTGGATTTGAAAAGCGCGCTCGCGGGGGATCCGGTTAACAACCTGTTGCTCGAAGCGCGCGACAGAGTTATCGTCCATACCAGCATTGGTCAGGTGGATCCCGCGACGGTGTATGTGCAAGGCGAAGTGGCCAAACCAGGGCGCTATCTGCTGAGTTCGAACATGACGGTTGCGGACCTGGTGAGGGTAGCTGGCGGAATGCGGCGCAGCGCGGATAGCGATTTGGCCGATTTAACGCGCCTTTCGGTGGCGAGCTCCAACGGTCCCGTGAACGGACAACATTTCCAGGTTCCGCTGTCGGCCGCGCTGGCGGGCGATTTCACCGCCAACCTTCCCTTGAAAGAGGGCGATGTACTAACCATCCGGCAGGTAGCTGGGTGGAATAACCTGGGCGCGTATATCGAGGTTAAAGGCGAAGTTGGTCACCCTGGTACATACGGGATAAAGCCGGGTGAAAGGCTTAGTTCGATACTTGCGCGGGCGGGCGGCTTCTCGCCGCAAGCCTATCCCTATGGCGCAATTTTGGAAAGGATTGAGGTGCGCCAACTGGAAGACCGGTCCCGTTCCGCGCTGGTGGAAAGAGTGAAGGCGGATCAGGCTCAACTACGACTGGATACCGAGGATACAACGAATGACAAAAGGGCCAAGGAAGTTGCTTACCGGCAGTGGGAGCAAACCTTGCAAAACCTGCTGGCCAATCCTCCTACTGGACGCGTCAGCATTCGGCTTTCCGCCGACGTTAAACATTGGACGAATAGTTCCTGGGACATTGAGGTGAGAGCGGGAGACAAACTTGTCATTCCGAAAAAGCCTTCCTACGTGACGGTTTCAGGCCAAGTGTACAATCCGACGGCGATTTCCTTTCGGCCCGGGAAAAGCGCGGCCTGGTATCTAAGGCAGTCAGGAGGGCCGACGCTTACGGCGTACCGGAAAGCAATATTCGTGATCCGAGCGGACGGAACAGTAATTGGGGGCACAGGTACAATCTGGTCGGGCAGTTCCCTGAATCAGCAGCTTGAGCCAGGCGATACGATTGTAGTTCCGGAGAAGGCGCTGGGGCAGGGCATCAGGTATCAGGATGTGCTGCTGATTGCGCAAACGATTGCGTCGATTGCGAGCACGGCGGTGATTTCAGCGGTTTATTTCTAGCGGGAACTATCCCCGGTTCCCCGACAGTTGCCCCTCGAAAGAGCGCATGCGCGGGCGAAAATGGGGCCCTCGCCCTACGTCCGATTCGTTGCCCTTTGAATTATGACGGCCCCATGATAATGATGTGGGGGTCGAGATTGCAGCCAATCCCGCACGTTATGCTGTATTTTGTGATGATGGCGGCGTTTGGGTTGACAGCAGGCATGGCTACGGGTTGAGTGACGCCACCAGTCGACGAGTACGTTGTGTACCCAGACAGGCTCCTTAAGTCCACGATGAATTGCGGGCTACTCGCGGTTGAGTTATACCATTCCAAGCTGTCACCGCTGCAGACAACCGTCGTGACTACGTCCACTGCCGGTCCGGGTTTCACTTCGACAGCGTAAGTAGTTGGACTGTGGGGACACTCAAACTGTACCCCTGCGGCAGTGATCCTCTGTCGTCCTTCTTTTAAATAAAGCCGTGCCGAAGAACGCGCGGCTCGTGATTCAAGGCGCGATCATGGCCGAACTTGAAAGGGTACATTGCCCGAAAGCGTGCCGCCGGACGTTACCACCTGGACTGTGCCGGTGGTCGCGCCGGCAGGTACACTCGTCGTTATTTCGGTCTGGGAAACCACCGTGAAGCTGGCCGCTACTCCGTTAAAAGTGACAACGGTTGCGCCGGTCAGGTTAGTTCCAAGAATATGGACGGTCGCTCGAGTTTTGCCAGCCGTAGGCAATGTTTTCACAAAAGGCGCCAAATCCACTGACAGTTTAAATACGGTTCCGCAGAGGCCTCCGCAGTGAACGTCGAAATTGGCGCCGCCATCCTCCGTTGTCCCGTAAAAGCTTCCATCAGTACTCTGAACCATTGTGGCCACAAGCAACTCGCCATCTCTTCCATCGAAGCTGTGCAACGTGGCCAGACCTTTGGTTGAACTGAGGCTGAAGATTGTGCCCCTTTCATCGGCCCCGCCGCTGGTTGTGGTCCCATAGAACTTGCCATTGGTTCCGAGGGTCAGTCCACCATACGGAAATTCCCCGTCAGCGCAATTGGGTTGGGAGCAAAAAGAGTAAATGGTAGTCAACTGACCCTTTGGAGTGATCTTGAAGATCGTGCCGCAACCAATAACCAGGGTGCAGCTCGCGCCACTTCCGCCCTCGTACGTTGCTCCGTAAAAGTTGCCATCAGAGCCTTCCACAACTCCCTCGTAAGGCAGAGCGCCATCTGTGCAATTTTCACCGCCGACGGAGCAAAAATTGTAGAGGGTCGTTAATGTACCGTCCGGCCCAAGGCTAAAGAATGTGCCATCGCAATAAATTCCACAGATGCCAGAACCGCCGGCCGGCGTGGTCCCGTAGATCTTCCCATCCGTGCCCTGAATCATTCCCGCCTGTGGCCACTGGCCGTTGGCCACGCCGAAACTATCCAGGGACTCTAATGCGCCACGTGAGGTAACACTGAATACCGTGCCGCAGCCATAGATGCAGGTGCCACCGTAGAAATCCCCGCCGTTGAATGTTGTCCCATAGAGCGTGCCCCTCGCGCCTTGAACTAATCCCGCGGCGGGATCCGCGCCGTCGGTGCAGCTGGGGTAGTCAGGGCAAAAGCTGTAGAGTGTCGTCAGTTCGCCGTTCAAAGTTATTTTGAAGATAGTGCCAGGAGACAGGCTTTTTCCATTCGGATAAGCCCCGCCGCCGACGCTTGTTCCATACAAGTCGCCATCCGTGCCCTGGATCAGAGTGTTGGCGCCAGCGCCGTCGGTACAATGGCCCTGCGAGCAAAAAGCATACACGGTAGTCAGCGTGCCGTCAGGGGTAATTCTAAACATTGTGCCACAGCCGAAATTATCATCGCAGGGGCCCGAGGCCCCTCCGAACGGAGTGGTGCCATACAAATTCCCATCGGCGCCCTGAACAAGGCTTGCGGTGGGAACGGCCCCATCCGTGCAATTCGGTAGTGAACAAAAACTGTGCAGCGTCGTGAAGGCTGCTGCAGGGATGTGAGCTGACGTTATCTGCGCAGGCGTGGCAATGGCCGTTGTTTGGGCCGGCGCGGGAAGCGCTGCCACTGCGCACAGTAGAAAGGCGCTATTCGCCTTCCTAACCCAGTTGAATTTGCACATGGTGACCTCTCGCCGCCTGTGATCTGCGGCTAAATATAATATACGGGGAGAATACAATTCCCGTGTTGCCTCGTCAATAAATATGTGCTCGTTAAGTTGGACCGGGCATGTCGGCCAATCGCCTGGCTCTGGTCGCCGGCGATCTTCGTGCTGTCGTTTCTGGGCGCCGAGCCCCTGGTCCCTTCCCAGCCATGCTCAGGGGAGTAGGCGCGAAATCTAGGGGTGGGTCACCCGGAAGGGCACGTTGCTCGAAAGCGTGCCGCCGGGAGTTTCCACTTGAACCGTGCCGGTGGTCGCGCCGGTTGGAACGGTGGTGGTGATTTCGGAACTTGAGACCACGCTGAACGTGGCCACAGTGCCGTTAAATGTGACGCTGGTTGCGCCGGTCAAATTGGCGCCCAGGATCTTGACGGGCTTTCCTACACGGCGGGAGGCGGGCTGTGTTTCCACAAACGGGCCTAGGCCCACAGACAGGCTGAATATCGTGCCGCCAGCATAGTTGGCCCCGCCGTCGGTTGTTGTCCCGTAGAAACTGCCATCAGTGCCCTGGACCAGGGCCTCGTACGGATACGCGCCGTCCTTGCCGTAGAATGTGTGCAGAGTAGTCAGCGTGCCGCCTGGTGTAATGCTGAAGACCGTGCCACAAGACCCGTATCCCAGACAGTCGTTGACGGTCCCGCCATACTCCGTGGTCCCGTAGAAGTTCCCATCGGTGCCCTGCACCAAGCCGGCTAACGGCCCGTCGCCGTCCGCGCATTTTGTCTGCGAGCAGAAATCGTAGAGCGTGGTCCGCGCGCCGCCTGCTGTGATTCTGAAGATCGTACCGCCGCCGTAGGCCCCGCCCACGTACGTTGTTCCGTAGAAGCTCCCATCGGTGCCTTCGATCATCCCTGCGTTGGGCCACGCACCGTCCGTGCAATCGCTTTTCGAGCAGAAACTGTAAAGCGTGGTGAAGATGCCGCCTGCCGTGATGTTGAAGACCGTGCCGCAGTTTTGGCGGGGTGTGCAGGCACTGCCAACCCCTCCTCCCGCCGTTGTCCCGTAGAACTTCCCATTGGTGCCCCGGACCAGACCGCCCATGGGGCCGATGCCGTCCGTCCCATCAAAGCTGTGCAGCGTGGTCAGCGTACCCTGTGCCGTCATGCTGAAGACCGTTCCACAACCGCTGGAGCACACTTTGCTGGTCCCGCCCCCATCCGTTGTCCCGTAAAACATCCCATTGGTGGCCTGGACCAATCCTGCGTAGGACCATGCACCATCTGTGCCATCGAAGCTGTGCAGTGTCTTCAACGTGCCCCCTGCGGTCATACCGAAGAGCGTGCCACAGGTAGGGTCGCAGAGGTACCCGAGGGCCCCGCCCCCATACGTTGTCCCGTAGAACTTCCCATTGGTGCCCTGAACCAGCCCCGCGAATGGGCGGTCGCCGCCCGAAGCCGAACAATCAAAGCAGAAGTTGTGCAGCGTCGTAAACGTGCCGCCTGCTGTGATGCTGAAGGCCGTGCCATCATAGAAGTACGCGCCGCCATAACTTGTTGTCCCGTAGAAAATTCCATCAGTGCCCTGGATTAGCGCGCCCAGCGAATTTTCGCCGTCCGTGCATAGGTCGCCGCCCTGCGAGCAGAAAGAATATAGCGTGGTGAACTTCACAATCGGGGCAACCGTCGTTGTCTGTGCAGCCGGAATACCCGCCCCTGTCTGCGCAGGCAGGGCAACGGCCATCATTGCCCACAGCAGAAAGATACCGCACGCTCGTTCCGCCCACGTTCCGCTATCAAGTTTGCTCATTTTCTCTCTCCGGCGCCGCGCGACACTCGGCTATCGTTGTAACATCGGGAGGGTACTATTCCCGCTTGGCTCGGTCAACAACTTTAGATTGTCGATCCGGGCCAAAGACAGTGGGGCAACGCGCCATGCCGAAGCATGCATGCACATCCAATCCTTCCCGTGCTTTTGCGGCGAGACGCCGAGCATAGCCCCGTACAATCGTCGCCGCAGCTCCCGCAGTTCCAAAACGCGAACTCGCGCGAGAACATGCTGGAATCTCTTTCGCAAAGAGGCGCGCGGGAGTGGCGGGATTGGCAAACTCGCAGTACTGACGTAGGTGCCGTTTTGGATGGTTCGCACCGTGGCGCAAAAAGTCCAGCGCGGCGAAAACCCCCAGCGGTTATTACATCACTCTGGCCGGAGGGCCAAGACAATCCGCTCGCGCTTGCGAACCAGCGCAAATAGGTCTAACAATTTCTTCCACGGCGCATATTTCCGATCGAGTGCGCGCATACCTTGTGTGGCAGCCTCGGCCCGCAAAATCTCAGCTCGCGCCTCGACACAATCTCCGAGCAGCTTGCCTCGGATGTCGCACGGCGTTATCCTCACGCGCTGGTTATTGCGGATGCGTTTTGCCTTGCCCGAATCGCCGGTGGTGTAAACGTAGAGCAAGGGCGCCGGAGTATTGAGGCCAGCTTCGGCGAACCATACCGGCGTCTTTACGGTCTCGCCGCTCTTGCGAAATGATTCCAGGCTGATATATTTGTGGCCGGCGAAGGCTTGGAATAATACGGTTTGGGTCATGGCTAACGCTATTCTCTCACGTGCAATGAGAGTGCGGGAGAGGAGGGACGCCGAGCATAGCCCCGGCACAGGCCATCGGTGCGTCTCCAACAATTCTAATAACGCGAAATCACCCGTGAACATGCTAGAATCTGTTTCGCAAACGGGCGTGCGGGAGTGGCGGAATTGGCAGACGCGCAGGACTTAGCCCGGAAAATTCATGATTTCAGAAGCACGAAAGGCCTCACTATGGTACAAATCCGTTGTCTAGGCAGACTTGAGACCAAAAAGTGAGGCCTTCGCTTGACCGAACATACCACAACAGACTGTCTTCTTTTTCCAGATATTTTTGATCGACCGGTGGTCGCCAAGTTTGATCAACGGCAAGGCAGTTCCGATGGCGGAGCGATTCTGCTCCAGGCCGCCGAGCGGCGGTTAGGCCTGACTTCGGCATTGGCGGCTTGTCTGAGAGATGACCGGCAACCCGGTAAGGTGCAACATGGGTTGGGTGAGCTGATGACTCAGCGAGTCATGGCCATGGCGTTGGGATATGAAGACGCCAACGATGCGGCACGGCTGGCCTGCGATCCGATCCACAAGCTGCTGG